>NZ_NFJA01000004.1:0-74797 GCF_002159615.1 Bacteroides sp. An279 | reverse complement strand
GCTTGTATTATCGTGACAATGACAAATGACAAATGACAATTAACAAAGTGATGTAACGCACCACGAAGAAGAAAAGAGAATTGTAAATTAAATTATATTATATATATATTATAATATATATATAATATAATTTATAATGTCGCTCACTTGCTATTAAGGCATTTTCCGGAAAAAGTTAATTGTCATTTGTCATTTGTCATTGTCATCATTATGCTTATATCTTGCATATATCACGCATCTATATGCAAATCCCGGTATATATAGCTTCGCGTGCCTGTGCAAATAGTTGCATCTCAGCGGTTTAAGTATAACTTGCCAAAAAAATAATTGCCGATTGTCAAATTTCCATTGTCCATTGCCTAATATCCATTGCCAATTGAAAAATTTTTCGTATCTTTGTGGAGTGAATCCTCCCTCACTATTCCCCTCTCCATACCGACATACGTGCCGAGACGGTGTATGTTTGACAGAGGGGGTCTCTGCGCAAGATAACAACGACCTACCTTGAAAGCAGGTCGTCTCTGAGATAAGGTAGTTTCAAACCACCCTATCCCGCAGGATGACCTTACTTGAATTAAGGTCATGGGGAAGACGATATGAGTTGAAACCATACCGTGCGCAGGGGTGTCGTTTCAACCTATACCCCTCTTGCATCCATTTTGTGAAATAAATTAGCACATTGCCCTATTGTTCATTGGCACATTAAAATATCTGGTGAGAAAATGTACAATTTCATACCGCGCTTATTTTTCTTCCGGAAGTCTTAATTTGTAGTGTGAATTTCTGTATTCTGCTTTTTTATTTCGCGTAATTCAGAGATTTTGCCTATTTTTGCAAACAAAACAAGTGTTGAATGAGTGAAAAGAAGATATCCCTTTTGGGAAAAACACTGGGCGAGCTGACCGAAATCGTGACAAGCTTGGGAATGCCCAAGTTTACAGGGAAGCAGGTGGCACGCTGGATGTACGGGAGGAAGGTGGCTTCGATAGATGAAATGACCGACCTGTCGCTCAAGAACCGTGAACGGCTGAAGGAGATGTACGAGGTGGGGGCTTCTGCTCCGGTGCATGAGATGCGTTCGGTGGACGGCACGGTGAAATATCTGTTCCGTACGCCCGATAACAACTATATCGAGTCTGTTTATATTCCTGATGGCGAACGCGCTACGTTATGTGTGTCTTCACAGGTGGGATGCAAAATGAACTGCAAGTTCTGCATGACGGGTAAACAAGGCTTTTCGGGCAATCTGACCACTGCGCAAATCTTGAATCAGATTTATTCTATCCCTGAGCGGGACACACTGACCAATGTGGTGTTTATGGGGATGGGTGAGCCTATGGATAATCTGGATGCTGTGTTGCGGTCGCTGGAGGTGCTGACCGCAGACTATGGTTATGCCTGGAGCCCGAAACGAATCACGGTTTCTACGGTAGGCCTGAGACGTGGAATGGAACGCTTCTTGAAAGAGAGCGATTGCCACCTGGCGGTAAGCATGCACTCGCCTTTCCCGGCACAACGTGGTGAACTGATGCCTGCCGAAAAGGCTTTTTCCATTCGTGAAATTGTCGACATGCTCCGGGGGTATGACTTCAGCAAACAACGGCGCCTGTCGTTCGAATACATCGTTTTCGGCGGTGTGAACGATAATTTGGCATATGCCAAAGAACTGGTGAAGTTGGTGCGGGGACTGGACTGCCGGGTCAACCTGATTCGTTTCCATGCGATTCCGGGGGTGGATTTGCAGGGGACCGATGCGGATACGATGCTGGCATTCCGCGATTATTTGACCCGTCATGGGGTATTTGCCACCATTCGTGCTTCGCGGGGAGAAGATATTTTTGCTGCTTGCGGTATGCTTTCTACAGCAGAGAAACAGGCGGAAAGACAACATGTACATAAAGACAAGACAAAAATCAATAAATAAGGAAATGATATGGAAGGACGTAAAATAAAGGTGGGTATCACCCACGGAGATATCAATGGGGTAGGTTATGAGGTGATTCTGAAAACCTTCTCCAATCCGGCGATGCTGGATTTGTGCACACCGGTTGTTTACGGTTCGCCCAAGGTGGCGGCTTATCACCGTAAAGCGATGGACTTGCCTGCCAATTTCAGTATCATAAGTTCGGCATCGGAAGCGCAAGACGGGCGTCTGAACATTGTCAGCTGTACTGATGAGGAATTGAAAGTGGAACTATCGAAACCTACACCCGACGGAAGCCGTGCCGCACTCGATGCACTGGAAAGGGCTTCGGCTGAATATAGTGAAGGATTATTTGATGTGCTGGTGACGGCTCCTGCAAACCAGAATGCCGTACAGACGGAAGAATATCCTTTCTCCGGCCATACTGCTTATTTGGAAGAACGCTTTGGCAAGGGTAGAAAAGCACTGAAAATCTTGCTGAAGGATGATTTCCGGATGGCACTGGTGACAGGGCGTATCCCATTGAAAGAGGTATCTCCCAGGCTGACAAAAGAAGAGGTGATGGAAAAAATAGAAGTGTTCCACCGTTCGCTGAAGCAAGATTTCGGTATTGATAATCCGCGTATCGCCGTGTTTGCGCTGAACCCGCAGGCACAAAGCAATGTGCTTGTCGGTCTGGAAGAAGAACAGGCAATTGTTCCCGCCGTGGAAGCCATGACCAAACGGGGTATCTTATGCTACGGACCCTATGCCGCTGATACGTTTATGGGTTTGGGGTATTACCGGCACTTCGATGGGGTGTTGGCAATGTATTACGACCAGGGCGTGCTTCCTTTTATGACACTTGCCATGAATGAAGGAGTTTGCTATACCGCCGGCCTTTCCATTGTCCGCACGGCTCCGGTACACGATGCTGCATACGATCTGGCGGGGAAAGGTGTGGCTTCCGAGGATTCTTTCAGGCAAGCCATTTATGTGGCACTTGATGTGTTCCGCCGCCGGCAGATTGAAGAAGAAATCAATGCCCGCCCGTTGCGCAAGCAATATTACGAGAAACGTGACGATAGCGATAAGCTGAAACTGGACACGGTAGAGGACGAATGAATATGAAGTTTGCAATTATAGCGGCTGGAGAGGGGACCCGATTGTCACAAGAAGGTGTCCGGTTGCCCAAACCTTTGGTACAGCTGAATGGGAGAGCGATGATAGATCGCCTGATACATATATTTATGCAGAACGGTGCCGAAGAGGTAGTGGTCGTCATTAACAATGAATCACCTTTGACAAAGGCGCATTTGACAGAACTGGAAAAGCATTCAGACATTCCGTTGAGGGTGGTCGTCAAGACCACTCCCAGCTCGATGCATAGTTTCCACGAGTTGAGTCCTTATCTGAAAGAAGACCGTTTTTGCCTGACCACCGTAGATACTGTTTTCCGGGAAGATGAGTTTTCCCGCTTCATCGAAGCTTTCAAAGTTTCGGATAAAGATGGGCTGATGGCGGTTACGGATTATGTTGATGATGAGAAGCCGCTATATATCGGTACCGATACCGATTTGAACATTACCGGTTTTTATGACATGCCCATGCCTGGTGTGAAATACATTTCAGGAGGCATTTACTGCCTGACTCCCCAAGCCATCGGCACTTTGGAGCATTGCATTTGTTCAGGTATGTCGCGTATGCGTAATTTTCAGCGGCAGTTGGTGAGCGACGGATTACGCTTGGAAGCATATCCGTTTTCGAAAATTCTGGACGTAGACCATGCTGCAGATATCCCAAAGGCAGAAGCATTTTTGAATGAAGTACATTGATGGGAGCTGTATATACTCCCAAAAATAAAGAGAGAAGCGCATAAGTCATGCAACACGAGGAGAGAAGAATCCAGCTTATTGGAGTGAGTCGTGGAAACCAGTTTTCACCCAATCATATCAATAATGATGCGGCTATTTTGATGAAGACAGCTGAAAAGCTGGGGAAAAAAGGCTGTGAGGTGAAACTGTTTTCAGAAACAGAGTTCGTACAACGGCGTATTCAGGCAGAATTCATTTTCAATATGGCACGCGACCATGCCACCATTCCATATTTGAAAGAACTGGAAAAGACAGGTAGTCTGGTTATTAATTCAGGACAGGGAATCGAGAATTGCATTCGCCAGCCGATGACCGAGATTTTAATGCATTACGGCATTCCACATCCCAAAAGTTATATCATTCCTACTGATCAGGGATTTACGCTTGATTTGTTCCCCTGTTGGATTAAACGGGGTGATTCACATGCTATGGTGAAAGAAGACGTGGTCTATGTAGAATGTAGGGAGGAGGCAAATATTGTTCTTGCTGATTTCCGGAACCGTGGGATACCGAGGGCAGTAGTCAACGAACATCTGGTAGGAGACTTGGTGAAGTTTTACGGGGTGAAGAATACCGATTTTTTCTATTCGTTTTATCCTACCGAACAATCGCATAGCAAATATGGACTGGAAGCCATTAATGGGAAGGCACGCGGTTTCCCGTTTTGTCTGGACAAACTGAAAAATTATGCCAACCGGGCGGCAGAGGTGCTCCAGGTACCTGTTTATGGAGGCGATTGTGTAGTAGGTCCGACGGGCGAAATCCGTATTATTGATTTCAATGACTGGCCAAGCTTTGCACCTTGTTGTGAGGAGGCGTCAACAGAAATAGCCGGTTATATTTACAATTGTATCATTGCCAAACAGAACAGCCATTAAGAGATGAGTACAGAAAAGAAAGGATTGAAAGCCTCTTTCAAGTCAATGGATACGGAAGAGTTTTTGGATATATATTTTAACCGTCCGATAGGTTATGCCTGGGCGTTGTTTTTCAGGCATTTCGATGTACACCCTAATGTAGTGACTATTTTGTCGATTCTATTGGGCATAGGGGCAGGAATCATGTTTTATTATCCGGACTTGAAACATACGCTTGCCGGCATAATCTTGCTCATGTGGGCAAACCATTATGATAGCTGCGACGGGCAATTGGCACGTATGACTGGTAAAAAGACGCGTTGGGGACGCATGTTGGACGGATTTGCAGGCGACCTTTGGTTTATAGCCATTTATTTCACTATTTGTTTGCGTCTTACCTGCCAACCTTTGCCGTTAGGCATAGGCAGTAGTGACGGAATGGTATGGGGAGCAGGCATTTGGATAATAGCCGCCTTGTCGGGGACACTCTGTCATAGCCGGCAATGTGCATTGGCAGATTATTACCGTAATATCCATTTGTTTTTCCTGAAAGGGAAAGCAGGAAGCGAACTGGATAACTTCAAGCAACAGCGGGATTTGTTTTATAGCCTTCCCTGGAAAGGAAATTTCTGGTGGAAAGCTTTTCTGTATTTTTATGGCAATTATACCCGGAAACAAGAACGCATGACCCCGAATTTCCAACGTTTTTATGCCTTTATACAGCAGAAATATGGTGACGATATTCCCGGTACATTGCGCAACGAGTTCCGCTCTTTAAGTCTGCCACTGATGAAATATGCCAATATCCTCACGTTCAACACACGTGCCATTGTGCTTTATGTATCGTTGCTTATGGGTGAACCGTGGGTATATTTTATATTTGAAATGACAGTTATGACTATCCTTTTTATCTATATGCGCCATCGCCACGAGGCTTTGAGTGCCTATCTGTATCATAAATACGCTCGACAATGAAAGAAAAAGCCCGTAACATATTTTGGTTTTTCGGTATCTTTGCCATTGTGGTGATGCTCTGCACATTTGATATGGACTACAATGAGTTGTGGAAAAATCTGCGTAGGGCAGGGATATGGCTTCCTGCTGTCATTTTCCTGTGGGTGTTTATCTATTACCTGAATGCATGGGCATGGTATGTGATTATCTGCGACGGGAAGAGTGGAAAAGTTCCTTTCAGACAAGTCTATAAACTGACTATCTCCGGTTTTGCCTTGAATTACGCAACACCGGTAGGGCTGATGGGAGGGGAGCCTTACCGTATCATGGAACTTAGCTCGTATGTGGGGGGAAGCAAAGCTACTTCTTCCGTAATATTATATGCCATGATGCATATCTTTTCGCATTTCTGGTTTTGGCTTGTATCGGCTGTGCTTTATGTGCTTTTTGAACCGATGAACTGGGGGGTAGGTATTCTGCTGGCTGTGGTTGTAGCGTTCTGTTCTCTGGCGATTTATTTCTTTATGAAAGGTTACCGGAACGGGATGGCGGTACGTGCACTGAACTGGTTATCGCACGTGCCTTTTGTAAAGAAGTGGGCAAAGCGGTTCTGCGTGGAAAAGAAAGATACGCTGGAACGGATAGATGCACAAATAGCAGAATTGCACAAACAGCGGAAAAGTACGTTCTATATTTCGTTGGGACTGGAGTTCTCAGCACGGATTGTGGGCTGCCTGGAAGTCTATTTCATTCTAAACATTCTGACTGCTGATGTCAGTTTCTTGGCTTGTATTTTGATTATGGCATTCACTTCGCTCTTTGCCAATTTATTTTTCTTCTCGCCCATGCAGCTGGGAGCTCGCGAAGGAGGATTTGTCCTGGCAACCGGAGGACTTGCCATTCCAGCTGCATTCGGTATCTATACCGGACTGATAGCTCGGGTGCGGGAGTTGTTTTGGATTATGATAGGAGTGTTGCTGATGAAGGTTGGCAACTGTAAAAATGAAAAGAAAAATGAGTGAAAAATTAATTGATATACAGGGTATCATCTTCGATTACGGAGGGACTATTGATACCAATGGCCGTCATTGGGCAGAAGTTTTATGGGAAAAGTATAAGACTTTTGACGTACCAGTCAGCAAACCGGAATTCCGTGAGGCATATGTATATGGTGAACGGACACTGGCACACAAACAATTGATAAAACCGGAATACGGCTTTCATGAAGTGCTTTCGGTCAAAACCCGTATTCAAGTGGATTATTTGATTGATAAAGGGGTCTTGTCGCGTACGAAAGCCGATAAATACGACTATGCAACATGTATAGCCGACAGTTGCTATAGGTATGTATGGGACGTATTACAGCGGACCCGTCCGGTTTTACAAACTCTGTCAAAACGGTATAAGCTGGTTTTGGTTTCCAATTTCTACGGAAACATTCAGGCGGTTTTGAAAGATTTCGGTCTGTCCGAAAGCTTTTCGGCCATTATAGAGTCATCGGTGGTAGGGGTACGCAAGCCCGATCCAGCCATTTACCAGTTAGGAATAGACGCTATGGGATTTCCGGCAGATAAGGTTTTGGCAGTAGGTGATTCGTATCCGAAAGATGTTGTCCCAGCCAAGCATATAGGATGCCGGGTGGCGTGGTTGAAAGGAGAAAGTTGGGACGAAGATGCAAACGAATCATTACCCGACCTGATTATAACTGATTTACCCGAATTATTAACTTATTTATTATAATAAAGATATCCATGGATAAACAACGGACTGTATTGGTCGACAAGCAGTATTTCCTGCCTTTCGTCCTGTTGACTTCACTTTTTTTCTTGTGGGGATTTGCCCACGCCATATTGGACGTATTAAACAAACATTTCCAGGAGATGCTGGACATTTCGAAGACTCATTCGGCATTGATTCAGGCAATGATGTATATGGGATATTTCGTAATGGCTATCCCGGCCGGATTATTCATCAACCGGTTCGGATACCGGAGCGGGGTAGTGTTCGGCTTGCTGCTTTATGGCATAGGGTCATTGTTGTTCATTCCCGGACAATATTTTGTTTCGTTCAATGCTTTTCTCTTCGCTTTGTTCGTTATCGGTTGCGGACTGACTTTCCTGGAAACGGCAGCCAATCCTTATGTCACCGAACTGGGTGCAAAAGAAACGGCGGCGAGCCGTTTGAACTTTGCTCAGTCGTTCAACGGACTGGGGTGTATCTGTGCACCGTTGTTGGTGGGTTGGTTCCTTTTTTCCGAAACCAAAGAACATCCCAACAGCGTAGCTTTTCCTTATGCTTGCATGGGGATATTGGTGCTTTTTGTGGCAAGTATATTCTTGCGGGTAAAACTTCCCGAAATCAGGCATGAGGCAGAGGTGGACAAAGAAGGACATCGGGTGGGGCTATGGTCGCACCGGCTGTTTATCTTCGGGTTGATAGCCTTGTTCGCTTATGAGGTGGCGGAAATCTCCATCAATAGTTTCTTTATCAATTACGTGGTAGAACAGCGGTGGATGGACGCCCGTTATGCTTCGCTGGTTCTTTCTTTCGGCGGGCTGGGACTGTTTATGTTGGGGCGTTTCTCCGGAAGCTGGATTATGCAGCGTGTCAGTGCCGAACGGATGTTGTTCTGGTGTGCTACGGGTACGGTACTGACCACTACGGTGGTATTGTTCGACCTTGGTATCGTTTCTCTCATCGCCCTGCTGTGTGGGTATGCGTTCGAGGCGATTATGTTCCCCACTATCTTTGCTCTTTCACTGAAAGGGCTGGGCATCCATACCAAGCGTGCCTCTTCTTTCCTGATGATGTCGCCTGTGGGAGGTGTGGTAGGTCCGTTGCTGATGGGAGTGGTGGCAGACCATACCGACTCCATGGTTTGGGCGTTCGTAGTGCCTTGGGTGGCATATGTCGTGGTGTGGTTTTATGCACGGAAAATGCTTTCACAGCGTATCACCCTCTCTAAGTAAAGATATATTCAGCAACTCCGTGATAGGGGAATGGCTATGTGAAAAAGCATGTTCTCGATGAGGGGCTGTATTGGGGACTCATAAAAAAGGCGTGAGGCCTGTCTGTAGTTCATTCAAACTGAGGCATCGCCAAACGCCTGTCCTAAAATGAACATACAGACAATGCTGTCACGCCGTTTTTTTAGTATACTCTTCCACTACGTAGACATCATTTGAGGAGCAAAGGCAAGTCGGTTATGAAGATGGCAGACAAATAGGTGAGGGCATAAAATAAGCATACGATGATGAAACACCAGCGTGCCACGGGGTAAAGCGGATGGGGGTTTTGACCGGCTTTGGGCCGCATGCGGCTGATAAGTGCAAGTACACTGGTGATGAACAGTAGCAGGTGGATGAGGCGGTAACTCAGGTCGCCCGTCCATACGGTATTGGTTTTTGCCAGATTGACGATGCCAATGACATATATCGCTGCAAAGATAAAAAGTTTGATAACTGTCTGCATAATTCTTGTTTTAGGGGTTTGTAAAAAAATCGTGCCAAGATATAAATAAAATCATTACCCCGCAAGCCGGACAAGATATTTTATGGCTCGCGGGGGATATTTATATCTGCAGGTATTTATATCTGCATCGCTATTTTCAGATAGTTGCAACGATATATAAGTTGTTTCGTGTAAGATTATTAATCTTGCATGGAAAGGACATTATCTTCTTATCAAGGCGGTTGTACAATTTGTCTTTTGAAAGATAAGAGCTTGATAGAATATGAGAAGAAACTGTTTTGAATTTCTCCCAAAGCACACACGAAAACGGATACATCAAGCCAAGAAAAACTTTTTGGAGAAATTCAAAACAGCTTCTTAGTCTTCTTTGCGGATTAGTTTTTGTTGATTGGCATCCGGATAGGCAAAATCAAGCAAGTTTTTATCATCAGACTTGTCTATGCCCAATAGCTTCAGCATTTGGATGGCATAGCGTGTACCAAGCATCCGGTAGCCTTGTGCCGTGAAATGCAAACTATCTTTGGCAGCAGGACAACCTGCCGACGGAATGATATGTGCAGTAGGAATGGAGCGGGGCAAAGTGTCGATAATGGCATTCATCGAGGCACATTTCCCGTTTTGGTCAGCATTGACCACTTCACCAGCAAGCAAGGGAACGTTTTTCGCTTTCAGGTGAAGGTCGGAAAGCAGGTTTTCGTAAACCAGCTTTACTTTGTCTGGCCAATCGGGGTCGCCCGTGTTCGATTCTCCTTGATGCAGCAATATGCCTTTGATGACTCCGTCTTTTTGTGCCAGACGTGCCATTTCCACTAAACGCGCGTAAGGGTTGCCATCATATTCTTTTACCATGTTTTTTAACCATTCGGGTGATGAATCTACATACGATTGGTAGTTATCCTTGTCGAACAATTCGATACGACAGCCTCCGATGGCCACATGTACAATACCTATACGTATTTTTTCGGGCAGATTGTTTACTAATGTCCGACCAAAGTAATCGGCAGGAGTCAGTCCCGTATGGCATCGGCACAAAGGGGGTACGGCACGATACCAATGCCCTTTTACTCTGTTCAGTTCAGGGCAATCGACAGCAGACATCAGCAGGAAACGGTTGCTGATATTGCAAGTGTCCTGGGGCTCAAACTTAGCATTACCTTCCATATTCGACTGTCCCAGGCAGAGATAAATGTGGAAATCTTTGTCGCGTGCGGAAGCAGAAATGGCTATCAGCAACACGCTCAAAAATAAAAGCTTTTTCATCATACAATAAATAATGAAATTGTTTGTAAATACTTATACTAACCAATGGCAAAGTTATAAGTTTTTTTGGAATATATGTCTTATCGCTTACATCTTTCAAAGAAAATGTTTATCTTTCTTGCCAGAAAATTTATCGAAAGAATCCATATGACCAAGCAAAAGAAAATCATTTGCATCAGTGCCGGCATTGTTTTGGTGCTGGTCATTTCTTATTTGTCGTTGCCTTACTATGCCCGTCAGGCTCTTATTCATCTGATGCCTGTTATTGATGACTTGGAGACTTTTCACCGTCATGTCGTGCATCACGATGCAGACAGCGTATGGTTATGGCCTCAAGCAGAAGCGTATAATCAGCATCAGCTTTCGGAAAAGGATGCAGCTTATCTTGATAGTTTGCATACAGTATCCTTTCTTGTCGTCCGTCGGGACAGTATCCTTTTTGAGAATTATCGCGACGGATGGAATGACACTCTGACTTCCAATCTTTATTCGGCAACCAAAACCATCGTGGGCTTGTTGGTAGGAATAGCATTCGATGAAGGGAAAATACATAGTCTTGATGACAAGGTTTCGGACTATATACCTATATATAATAAAGGTATGCAAGCGGATGTTACGCTACGTGATTTGCTTACAATGAGTGGGGGGATGGCATGGGACGAATCATACGCTTCGCTGTTTTCGGTTACTACCCACGGTTATTATGGAAATGATTTGTACGAACTGGTTACCGGGTTGGAGGTAAAAGACCGGCCTGGTATACAATTCTCATACCGCAGTGGTGAGACGCAGCTTCTGGCGTTCGTGCTTGAAGCTGCAACGGGAGAAACGTTGAGCCGGTATGCTGAGGAAAAGTTGTGGAAGCCGATGCAAGCGGAAAAAGATGCTTATTGGTTGTTGGATAAACGTGACGGTGATGAAAAAGCATTCTGTTGTTTTCATACGACGGCACGCGATGCGGCGCGTCTCGGAAGCCTGTTGCTTCAGCAAGGTAAATGGCGTGGAAAACAGCTCGTGTCGCAAAGATATATGGACGAGATGCTGCGTCCTGCTTCTTACCTGAAAGACCAGTGGGGAAGAGATTCGCTCAGTTATTATGGCTTGCAGTTATGGTTGATACCCTATCGGGGCGAAACCATTCCTTGTATGCGGGGCATGCTGGGACAATATGTTTATGCGATACCTTCAGAAAATGCGGTAGTGGTTCGTTTGGGACGTAAACGTTGTGATGTGTACGATGGACCTTTTACGACTGATATGACACGATATCTTGACATTGCAATGCACATACTTCATCCTTGATAAGAATGTCAGATTTAATGAAAAACTTGTTTGTTTATCTGCTTTTGTAGGTTTTCTTACGTTTCTGTGTTTTATTTCACGGTTTTGACGTATCTTTACCTCGTTTTAATGATATAGTCTATGGATCAGGAAATTTTTCATCTTTTTCTGGCAGTCATGTCGGGCATTGCTTTTCTGGTATTTGTTGCCCTCTATTTTGTAAAGGCAGGATACGGAATGTTTCGCACTCCATCGTGGGGATTGTCACTGGACAATAAAATAGCGTGGATGCTGATGGAGGCACCTGTATTTGTGGTGATGTTTGTTTTTTGGATACGGAGCGGGGTAGGATTTGCATTGCCTCAGTTCTTGTTTTTTGCGTTGTTTCAGTTGCATTATTTGCAGCGTTCGTTTATCTTCCCTTTTCTGATGACAGGGAAAAGCCGTATGCCAGTAGCCATTATGGCAATGGGCATCGTATTTAATGTACTGAACGGGATGATGCAGGGAGGAGGATTGTTTTGGTTCAATGACAGTGTGCCTGTCGGCATTGGAGCCGGTTACTTGTTACAGCCGAATGCCCTGTTGGGGATAATCCTGTTCTTGGTGGGGATGGGAATTAACTTGCATTCCGATCATGTTATCCGTCATTTGCGTAAGCCGGGAGATACCCGGCATTATCTTCCGCAGAAAGGGATGTATAAGTATGTCACTTCTGCCAATTATTTCGGTGAACTGGTGGAGTGGACGGGATTTGCCGTGCTTACCGCTTCTCCAGCAGCTTGGGTGTTTGTGTGGTGGACAGCCGCCAATCTGATACCTCGTGCCAATGCTATTTATCATAAATATCGTGAAACGTTCGGTGTCGAAGCCGTAGGAAATAGAAAACGGATTATACCTTTTATATATTAGTTTTTCGGTTGACACTCAGATGCCTTGGTATATGTCATCAAGACTATCCGATAGTCTGTTAACTGATATTTTGTCAACAAAAACAAAAGAAGTAGTATGAAAGACTCTAAGTTGTTTACTCCGGTCACGATAGGACCGCTTACGTTGCGCAACCGTACTATTCGCTCAGCCGCATTCGAAAGCATGTGTCCGGGAAATAAGCCCTCGCAGATGTTGCTCGATTATCATCGGTCAGTAGCAGCCGGAGGGGTAGGTATGACAACAGTGGCATATGCCGCTGTTACCCGAAGCGGTTTGTCGTTTGACCGTCAGTTATGGATGCGCCCTGAAATAGTACCGGGCTTGCGTGAACTGACCAATGCCGTGCATAAAGAAGGTGCTGCTGCAAGTATTCAGTTGGGACATTGTGGTAATATGTCTCACAAGAGCATTTGCGGTTGTTTGCCAGTAGGGGCAAGCAGTGGATTTAATCTTTATTCGCCCACTTTCGTACGTGGGCTTCGTGCTGACGAATTGTCTGAAATGGCACGTGCTTATGGGCATGCGGTCAATCTTGCACGTGAGGCAGGTTTCGATGCGGTAGAGGTCCATGCCGGTCACGGTTATCTTATCAGTCAGTTTCTTTCGCCTTCCACCAATCACCGCAAGGATATTTACGGAGGTTCGCTTGAGAACCGGATGCGGTTTATGGATATGGTGATGGATGAAGTGATGAAGGCTGCAGGTAACGATATGGCTGTGTTGGTAAAGATGAATATGCGTGATGGTTTCAAGGGAGGTATGGAACTGAACGAGACTATTCAGGTGGCAAAACGGCTGGAACATTCGGGTGCCCATGCGCTGGTGCTGAGCGGAGGTTTTGTCAGCAAGGCGCCGATGTATGTGATGCGGGGTGAAATGCCTATCCGCAGCATGACACATTACATGACTTGCTGGTGGCTGAAGTATGGCGTACGGCTGGTAGGTAAATGGATGATTCCCAGTGTACCTTTTAAGGAAGCCTATTTCTTGGAAGACGCATTGAAGTTCCGCGAGGCAGTTCGGATGCCATTGGTCTATGTAGGTGGACTGGTGTCACGGGAAAAAATAGATGAAGTACTTGATTATGGGTTCGAGGCAGTGCAAATGGGACGTGCCTTGCTGAATGAGCCGGGATTTGTAAATCGGATGCGGGACGAAGAACAGGCGCGCTGCAATTGCCGTCACAGCAATTATTGCATAGCCCGGATGTATTCCATAGAAATGGCATGTCACCAACATTTGCATGAAGCATTGCCTCCGTGTTTGAAAAAAGAGATAGAACAGATAGAAGAAAGGCAGGCTGTAAAATGAAAGCACGGAAACTGGCAGTGATTACAGGTGCCGACGGTGGAATGGGACAGGAAATAACCCGTGCCGTGGCAATGGCGGGATATCGTGTTATCATGGCATGCCTGCGGGTGGAGAAAGGAGAAGAGGTGCGTGAGGCATTGTTGCGTGAGCGTGGTGATTTGCAGGTAGAGGTACGTAGCATCGACCTGGCATCGTTTGTTTCGGTATCAGTGTTTGCAGATACTTTGGTCGCAGAAGGCGGGCAAGTCAGCTTGCTGATGAATAATGCCGGTACAATGGAAACCGCTTTTCATTGTACGGAAGATGGTTATGAACGTACGGTCCAGGTGAACTATATGGGGCACTATTTGCTGACTCGTAAGTTATTGACATTGATGGGAGAAGGTAGTCGTATAGTCAATATGGTGTCGTGTACGTATGCCATCGGTAAATTGGATTTTCCAGATTTCTTCTACCGGGGAAGGAAAGGAGCTTTTTGGCGTATCCCGGTGTATAGTAATACCAAGCTGGCATTGATGCTTTTCACTATAGACTTGGCAGAGCGTGTGCGTGACAAAGGAATCGTGGTCAATGCAGCCGACCCGGGTATTGTCTCTACTGATATTATTACGATGCATGCATGGTTCGATCCGTTAACTGACATTTTTTTCCGTCCCTTTATCCGCACTCCACTGCAAGGTGCGTCTACTGCCATTCATTTGTTGTTGGATGAAGAAGCAGGCAAGCGGACAGGTACATTGAATGTGAGTGGGCATGCCAAGCCGTTATCAGATAAATATGTCAGACATCCGCAGATGCAAGAATTGTGGAACCGGACGGAGCAAATTGTGAACCGCTGGTTATTTTAAATTGAAGTATAAAAAGGTTTGGTGCATGAGCAGTGCATGAGACCTGTGAATGGAAAAAGCAGAAAAATGGATAGTAAGAAAAATAAGGAAGAATTTGTTGAGTTGTTGCGTTCTACGGGACGTGATGGAGTAGAGGACGTAATAACAGGGCTTGAAGAGTTGGGGTTTTTTACAGCTCCTGCCTCTGCAGGGCATCATCTCAACACTGAAGGTGGTTTGGTACTTCATTCCATCAATACGTGTAAGGCTGCTTTGGCAATATGGGAAGGGATGAAGGTTCTTGAACCGAGTTTGGAAAATGAAGTGGGAAGAGACAATGTGATTATTGCCAGCTTGCTGCACGATGTGTGCAAGAGTGACATTTATGTGCGCAGTGTGAAGAAACGCAAGAATGCGTTGGGCGTGTGGGAAGATACTGAAGGTTACAAGGTGACTTATAAAGGTTTTCCGATGGGACACGGCGAAAAATCAGTGATTCTTCTGCTTTGTAACGGACTGGAAATGAGTGATGATGAAATGCTGGCAATCCGTTGGCATATGGGGGCTTTCGGGTTGAACTTGAACAGTTATGAAGAATTGCGTAATTATGATACAGCACGTATGCTTTACCCGTTGGTAGCCATTGTGCAGGCAGCAGATAGTTTAGCCGCGAGTATTATGGAGCGTACGGGCAGCGATTTGGATGAGCTTTAAAATATAAAACGCGTAGAATCTCTCTGACTATATACACAGAGGTGCAGGGTTTTTTAATGGTTTCCTGCACCTCTGTATATACAAGTTTGATTTTCAGCTTGTTATTCTTCTCCTTCGTAATTTAGATAAGACTGTACAGGAAGGCTATAGTCGAAGATTTCTTCAGGTCTGAAGAAGCGGTTCAGCTCTACGATAGCATTCTCCGGAGAATCAGAAGTATGCACGATGTTTTCTTGTGCACTTACGCTGTAATCGCCTCGAATCGTACCGGGGGTAGCTTTACGGCCGTTGGTAGCACCTGTCATAGAGCGTACCACCTGCACTGCATCCACTCCTTCGTAGCAGCAAGCTATGACCGGCGATGCCATCATCGATTGCTTGATGCGTCCGAAGAAAGGTTTGTCTGCCAAATGGGCGTAGTGTTCGTTCAGTAAATCATCGGTGAGCTGCATCATTTTCATACCTGCAAGCCGTAGGCCTTTGCGTTCGAAACGTGTAGTAATTTCTCCGATTAACCCACGCTGTACGGCGCTGGGTTTTAAAATGACCAATGTTTTTTCTAGACTCATAGTGATAATTTTTAGGTTATTACAAATTATCACAAAGATATTAATTATCAAGGAAAAAGCAAAAGAGAGGGGATAGAAAATGTAAATTTTATCATAAAAAAGCGGAACCGGCTTTATGGGTCCCGCTCTGTTTGTATTTATGTGACTGTCTGTGCCGGATGTATATAAGCGGTTTGTTCAGCACGATAAAATTTCGGGGATTAGATGGCTTGTACATACAATATCGGCTGCTGCCTGTTCTGTGCCACAGAACGGACCTGATTTTTCGAGCTTGATGGTAGACAATGCTGCGGCAAATGTTCCAGCCTCTGCATAAGATGCTCCTTTATTACGCATATAAAGGTAACCTAACATATAAGTATCGCCGCATCCTGTAGCATCCACCACTTCTTTGGGCGGGTAGGCAGGAATACGGAATAATGTATTCTCGGCGTATATCAATGAACCTTCACTGCCTAGAGTCAATAACACTTCTTTTACTCCCCATTCATGTAAAAGACGAATAGCCTCGCCATAATCAGAAGAACCGGTAAGTACGGCTGCTTCGTGTTCATTCACTTTCAGAATGTCTATATACTTTAAGGCTTCTTTCTTTTCGCTCCAATCCACCGGATAAACGTTTTCTCCTCGCACTTCACGCAAATATCCTTGTGCATCTACTGAAAGCACTCCTTTCTGAGAGAGAAATTTGATTACATCCAAAGGAAAGTCATCAGACAGCAGACTGCCCAGGTGGAAGAAACGTGCCTCAAGATGTTGTAATTTCTCTACAGTAAAAGGGTCTGCTTTAGCCAATACACGCTGGGTACGATTATTTTGGTTCTCTCCGTATTTGTTTTCAAAATATACAGTATGTTGGCTGGGGATGATTTCCACGTCAATGCCTTTATCACGTAATTCGTTAGCTGATTTATATTCACTGGGTGCCAAAGAGGTTACCAGTTTATAGTGTTTGTAATCGTTTAAATGATAGATTCCGTGTGAAAAATAATACGAAGTGCCTCCAGGCATGTAAATTGTCTGTCTGGGAGTGACTATTTTATCCAGTGTTATATGTCCTATGCAGCAAATGTCATTCATGTTACGTTACTGTTATTCAAGTTAAAAAACGGTGGCAAAGATAGTGCTTTTTTGTGAATTAAAGAGATTTTCCGGCAGCTTTCCTATGAAAGATTATCATTTCTATGGTTGTTTTTATAGGAATAATGTTCTATTTTTGCCGAATAAGCAACAAAAAAGGCAAAAGACATTTATTTTATTGATAAAAAGTCTACCTTTACGCGGCAAATGTAAGTGAAAAGAAAATTCATTACCTTATTAATGTTAATATAAAAACCGAAAAACTTATTAGAAAATGGGAAAAGTGAATGTACAACCTGCCACTGGGAAATTAGGTGTGCTGTGTGTTGGTCTAGGAGCTGTAGCTACTACATTTATTACAGGTGTCTTGATGGTAAGAAAAGGGTTGGCAAAGCCTGTTGGTTCGATGACTCAATATGACAAGATTCGTGTAGGACGTGGGACCGATAAGAAATACCTTCATTATAATGAAATTGTCCCGATGGCAGATTTGAATGACATTGTGTTTGGCGCATGGGATGTATATCCGGCCAATGCATACGAATCTGCAATCAATTGCGAAGTGTTAAAGGAAAAGGATATTAATCCGGTGAAAGATGAGTTGGAGAAAATCGTGCCGATGAAAGCAGCTTTCGACCATAATTATGCCAAACGTCTGGACGGGAAAAACGTGAAGGATTGTGCTACGCGATGGGATATGATGGAAGCCTTGCGCAAAGACATACGTGATTTTAAGGAAGCGAACGGATGCAGCCGCATTGTGGTATTGTGGGCAGCTTCTACTGAAATTTATGTGCCGGTGAACGAATCTGTGCACGGGACATTGGCTGATTTTGAACAGGCAATGAAGAATGATGACCGTGAAAACATTGCTCCATCCATGTGTTATGCCTATGCGGCTCTTGCCGAAGGTGCACCGTTTATTATGGGAGCTCCCAATACGACAGTGGATATTCCTGCGATGTGGGAAATGGCAGAAAAGACAAAGATGCCTATTGCCGGGAAAGACTTTAAGACAGGGCAGACATTGGTGAAATCTGGTTTTGCGCCGATTATCGGTACACGTTGTCTGGGATTGTCGGGGTGGTTCTCTACAAATATTTTGGGCAATCGGGATGGACTGGTTTTGGACGAACCTGCCAATTTCCATACTAAGGAAGTAAGTAAACTCTCTACCCTGGAATCTATTCTGATGCCTGAAAATCAGCCGGATTTGTATTCGGACTATTACCATAAGGTACGTATCAATTATTATCCTCCGCGCAATGACAATAAGGAAGGATGGGATAATATTGACATCTTCGGATGGATGGGGTATCCGATGCAGATCAAGATAAATTTCTTATGCCGTGATTCTATTCTTGCAGCTCCACTTTGTCTTGACTTGGTATTGTTGAGCGATTTAGCGGCACGTGCCGGACGTTACGGCATCCAACGTTTCTTGAGTTTCTTCCTCAAGAGTCCGATGCACGACTATACACAGCATGAAGTTCCTGTCAATCATCTCTTCCAGCAATATGTGATGCTGAAGAATGCCCTTCGGGAAATGGGCGGTTATGAAGCTGACGAAGAAATCGATTAATGTTTTTAGAAGCTGTTTTGAATTTATCGTCCAAAGCACACACGAAAACGGATACATCAAGCCAAGAAAAACTTTTTGGAGAAATTCAAAACAGCTTCTTAGTCGTTTGGAGAGGGATATTCCGTAAATAGTCATCTCTTGATAATTTATGAGCCTGTTTAAAAAAGCAACAGGCTCTATATTTTAGCGAGATATTGTTGGGTAGAGCAGTATCTCGCTGTCTTTTTCAATGAGTTTCAAATTCCTGTGAAAGTTTTATGAATGTCCTGTAATTTGTCAATCCGGCTAAGTTGAAAATGCAGTAGTACTGCGTTTGCTGATGCAGTATATATCCGTAGGCGAATGCAGTATATATTCAACCGCAGTTGCAGTATATATTCAACCGCGGATGCAGTATATATTCATTTTTCAGAGGTATATATTGGCTGTTTGCGGGCATTTATTAAAAGTTTTCTTGTTTTGATGTATTCACACTTCATCCAGTGGTTTGAGCTTGGGATGTTTTAATTGCTTGAACTGGGTGGGCGAAAGTCCGGTGACGGAACGGAACTGAGAACTGAGATGGGCTGAACTGGAATAATGTAGCTTGTCTGCTATTTCGCTGATAGATAATTCATCGTACACTAAAAGCTCTTTAACACGTTCTATTTTTTGAGCAATGTAGTATTTTTCGATGGTAATGCCGTTGGTTTCGGTGAACAGCTTGCTGAGTGAGCTATAATCACGGTGGCATTGACGGCTGATGTAGTCGGACAGGTTCTGCTGTTCTGGGAGGTCATCATGGTGTACGTATTGAATGACGGCGGTGCGTACTTGTTCGATGATGCGTGTACGCTTGTCGTCAATCCATTCGAATCCGCAGTCTGTCAATTCCTTGCGAATGATGCCGGCTGTTTCCTTTGGTAGCGGCTGCGCAAGTATGACCGTACCCAGTTCGATGCTGGAAGGCTCGAAGCCGTGCTTTTGGAAAATCTGGTTCACGATGATGATGCACCGGCGGCACACCATATTTTTGATATGGATGGTAGTATGGCAGTTCATAGAAACTTATGGTGTGTTGGTGTCACTGGCTATTCTTTTGGCTTTTGCTCTGTCAGGCTTCCCTGTTTCTGTCAATGGAAGTTTGTCGGTGAGTATGATTTGCTTCGGTACCCAGTAAGCTGGTAAATATTGGAAAGCCTTGTCGAACTTTTTTTGTTCGTTGTCTGGCAGAGATGTGCCAGAGGCTTGTACAAGTAGCACGACGCGTTCGCCGAACTTGACATCGGGTACCGAGGTTACCATGAATGGTAGTGGAAGCAAAGGTTGCAGGATTGCTTCTATCTGTTCGATTTGTACTTTTACTCCTCCCGTGTTGATGGTATTGTCTTTCCTGCCGATGACACGGAATTGTCCGGATGCGTTAAATACAACAATGTCGTTGGTTGTGAGTCGTTCCGGACAGACCCAAGGAGCATCAATAACCAATGTTCCTTCGTCTGACTGGGAAAGTGTGACGTTTTCGAGTGGGGTGTACCATTCCGAAGCTCCTTTGCCGTTCAGTTTTCGTAGTGCGATATGTGAAAGGGTTTCTGTCATGCCATATGTGCTCCATATATTATTGGGAAAGGTTTGCAGGGCTTGCACGATAGTTGGGTCTATGGCTCCTCCGCCGATGATGAGTTGGTCGACAGCCTTCATCCGTTCGCATTCTTCAGGAACTTGCAATGAATTGAATACTTGCATTGGAATCAGGGCGGCAAATGTCGGGTGAATATCCAGCTGTTGGAAAGGATGTCCGCAGGGAGTGATTGGAATCAGGTCAAGACCGGCCACCAAGGCACGTACCACGACCATTTTTCCGGCAATGTATTTCAGTGGCATGCAAAGCAGGGCTGTGTCACCATGGTGGAGCCGGAGGAACGAAACCGTCAGCATTGCACTGTTCATCATGCGTCGTTTTTCCACATAGAGTTTTTTGGGGGTGCCGGTGGAGCCAGATGTGTGTACGCTGACCGTATCTTCATCGTTGAACCATTCGGTTAGAAAATCGGCCAGTGATGCCAGAAAATTGTCGCTTTCCGCAGGTTTGCGGAAAAGGATTTGCAGCCGGCTGAAGCAACCGGCTGTGGCTCGTGCATCATCGGCAGTATAAGTTTTCCCGTTGATGGTTATGGTTTGTCGGGATATTTCTGTATTGAAGTCATTCATGAATTATATATTTTTTCGTTTCCTTGCCAATTGAAGTATGCATTCCAGTCCGGCTCAGGTTGTTCGGGCAAATACCAGAGACAGTCACCTTTGATGCGAAGTGGGTAGGGAATGTTGTCTGTGAATAGCATGCCTGTGCCCAGTCCTTGCGGTATTTGAGGATGCATGGTAGCACACCATTGCGCAATACTATTCAGTCCGACATTTGATTCGAGTGCTGAAGTTACCCACGAACCGATCCCTCTTTCTTGTGCCAATCGTATCCATTCTTCCGAGCCGTTCATGCCTCCATGCAGTGACGGCTTTAGGATGATGTATTGCGGGCGGATTTGGTCAAGCAGTTCGGTCTTTTGTTCTGGAAGGTTTATACCGATTAATTCTTCATCAAGTGCTATTGGTATGGGAGTGTTCTGGCATAGCTTCGCCAGTGTGTCCCATTGTCCGGCACGGATGGGCTGTTCGATGGAATGCAAGTGGAAATGGCTGAGCTGTTCCAGTTTGGCTGGAGCTTCATCAGGCGAAAAGGCACCGTTGGCATCTACCCGCAGTTCGATTTCTTCGGGTGAGAAGTAACGGCGGATGTGAGCCAACAGTTCCAGTTCTTGTTCGAAATCAATAGCCCCGATTTTTACCTTGATGCATCGGAATCCTGCATGCATTTTTTCTTCGATACGATGATACATCTCATTGAAGTTTCCCATCCAGATGAGTCCATTGATGGGAATACCTTCTTTACCTTTAGTAAAAGGAGTGTCCCAGAACTGCAGACAGCCTGCTTGTAAGTGGCGGAATGCGGTTTCCAGTCCGAACAGCATGGACGGATAAGTGCGCAGAGCCTCGTAGTCGATGATGCCGTGCTCGGCCGTTTGCAGGCAATGGCAGGTCAGTACGTCCTCATAGTCGGGTATGTCATCACAACTCAGTGTTGGCAGTGGAGCACATTCTCCGATGCCGTATTTACCGGTTTCTGAATCTTTCAATATCAGGTACCAGACGTTACGGGTGCGGTACACACCGCGTGAAGTCCCGGCAGGTTGTTTGAAATGCAAGGTGCGGGGGATGATTTTTATGGTGTACATAAGCGAGGTGTTTTAATAATTATGGCAGTTTCGGGTATTTAGACCAGTCGGGTTTGCGCTTTTCCAAGAAGGCCTTTCCTCCTTCCTGCGCTTCCTCGGTCATATAGTAAAGCATTGTCGCGTCGCCGGCCAGTTCCTGAATACCGGATTGTCCGTCGAGTTCGGCATTCAGTCCTGCTTTTATCATCCGAATGGCAAGTGGGCTGTGCTGCATGATGGTTTCTGCCCATTCCACCACCTCGTCTTCCAGACGGTCGAATGGTACGACTTTGTTGACTAATCCCATTTCCAATGCTTCTTGAGCTGAATACTGGCGGCAGAGGAACCATATTTCGCGCGCTTTCTTTTGTCCGACCACACGTGCCAGATAAGAAGAGCCGAATCCGGCATCGAAACTACCTACGCGTGGACCGGTTTGTCCGAAGATTGCGTTTTCGGAGGCAATGCTCAAGTCGCATACTACGTGGAGCACATGTCCGCCTCCAATGGCGTATCCGTTTACCATGGCAATGACAGGTTTCGGGATGGAGCGGATTTGCTTCTGTACGTCAAGGATATTCAGACGGGGTACTCCATCGCTGCCTACATAACCTCCGTGTCCTTTCACGTGCATGTCGCCACCCGAGCAAAATGCTTTATCACCAGCTCCGGTAAGTACGACTACGCGGATGTCGGAGCATTCGCGGCAGTAGACCAATGCATTACTGATTTCGTTGGTCGTATCAGGAGTAAATGCATTGCGATATCTGGGGCGATTGATAGTGATTTTTGCGATGCCGTTGTAGAAGTCGAAAAGAATATCGTTGTATTCCTTGATGGTTTTCCATTCTCTTTGTGCCATAATTCGTATGTTTTATTGTTTCAGTTTGTGATAATATGCTTTTAATAAATCTGTATCGCGGGTCTTGTCGGTAAATACTTCCAGTAACAGTGGGTGAGGAGTAGGGTTAGGTTGTGTAAATACGTCTAATGCAGTCTGCAACTCGGTATCGTTGTGGGTGCATAAGTAATCGAATCCCCTGTCTTCTGCCCATGCTTTGCCGGATGCATGGTGTGTGCCGATGACAAAGTGGTGTGTGTGCTCGTCCAAGGAAAGCCCAGGCAGGGCGTGGAAGATTTCGCCTCCTTCGTTGTTCAGCAATAAGATGCGCACGTTGTTCCGGTAGTTCGGATTCCACAAGGCATTCATATCGTAAAAGAAACTTAGGTCGCCTATCAGGATAAAGTTCAGCTGGTTTGAAACACTAGCGTATCCGATTGCCGTTGATAAAGAACCTTCGATACCGTTTACACCCCGATTCGACTGTACTTCTACGCCTGTGGGCAAATCGAACAGTTGGGCGTAACGCACTGTCGAGCTGTTGGCTAAATGGAGTGTGCAAGGGTTAGGAAGCCTGCGGATAACCTCGCCGATGGCTTTCATTTGCGAATAGGCGAAAATGGCGTGGTCGAGGTTCTGTACTTTTGCTCTCCACGTCTGCGGATAATCAGAGCCGGGAAGGTTTTGTAGCTGTACCACTTGTTGCCAGAATGCGTGCGGTTCTATTTCGATAACCGTGCTGAGCGAGCCGAACAGGTCGACTATATTTCCGTCAGCACTTATGTGCCAATGCTCCATAGGCGGATGCTGACGTAAGAATTTTTTCAGACGCTTCGAGATGATATGCCCTCCATAGGTAATCAGTAATTCGGGACACATAGTTTCTTGTGCGCTGTTATCCATTGAATAGAGCAGTTGGTCGATATGTGTGATGGCCTGTTCGGGCAGGGTGGGATTGTTGATGTTTTCGACAATCCAAGCGAAATGCTTATATAATGTGGTATATTGTTCGGGGGTAAATGTTCGTCGACGGTTCATCTGTCCTGCCACCACCATACGTCTGGTGTATTGCCGGAGACGGTCGGCAAGCTGATTGTTCCAACCCTGATAGCGGGAAATGACACGCACATCAGGCAATTGTGTAACGGGAAACTGGAAGAATGGTTCGCTGACAGGCACGTTGATATGAACCGGTCCTTTGCCGTGATGGCAGGTTTCCAGTAAAGCTTCGTTGATGAGGCGGTTGCAGAACCATTCGTCTTCATCTGTCTGAATATCAGGTAGGTTGACCGATTTCTTGACCAGCGTGCCGAATACTCCAGGTTGAGGCAAGGTTTGTCCGTCCATTTGTCCAATCCAAGCAGCTGGACGATCGGCGGAGATTACCACCAAAGGTACTTGCTGGTAATAAGCTTCAGATATTGCTGGATGCAGGTTGAGCAAAGCACTTCCGGATGTGCAGCATACGGCAACGGTCGTATTGTCGTGAAGTGCCAGGCCAATGGCAAAGAAGCCGGCACTTCGTTCGTCGGTCATTGGGTAACATACAAAATCGGGGATGTGGGCGAATGTTTGTACCAGCGGGATGTCTCGGCTTCCCGGGCAAAGTACAATTCTTCGGATGCCATGTGCACGAAGCAAGGCAGCTAGCTGTAATATATTTTTCTTATGAGTATACATGCTTTTTATTTTGTCAAATAGCTTTTTGTGCGCTTTCCTACAACTGTTTTTTATGCAAATTATATGTGCGGTTGCAGATTTATACGTACGTTCGTATTTATTATTAAATGCATGTCCACCAACAGCCAATACATACCCCTGAAACAATGAATATATACTGCAACTGCGGTTGAATATATACTGCATCCGCCTACGGATATATACTTTATCGGCAAATGCAGTGTTACTGCGTTTGCAATTCAGTGGCTTGGCTAATTGCGGATATTCATTATTATTAATAATATTATTAATGTGCAGATGTGTTTAAAACCCGATTTGTTATGATATCCAATAGCCTGTTTTTATTCATCTTCTTCTCTTTTATTATAGTATACTTAGCATGGTATTTAATTTTTGTTGTGTTTCTTCCCATTCAGACTCTAGTGTGGATGAGGATAGGATACCTCCTCCGGCATATAGCGTACTTCTTTTACCTTCAATATTCATACAGCGCAGATTGACGTAAAGTGAAGTGTCTTCTTCCGGGTCAAGCCAACCGATAATTCCGGCATAATAACGTCGGTCGTATCCTTCGTTTTCGTTGATGAATTCGTATGTTTCGTTTTTAGGGAGTCCACATACTGCCGGTGTCGGATGTAGTTCGTACAAGATATTTCCTACTTGTGAGGCATCTTTCAGAATGAAATTGAAATCAGTTTTTAAATGCACCAGTTGACCAGCCCGTGCTGGATAAGGACCTTTTTCAGTGATTTTATTTCCAAACTGTTTTATGGTACGACGTATGTAGTCACTAACAAAAGCTTGTTCGCGTATATTCTTATCACTCCAGTCGGTCGGTATGACATCTCCTTGCATGGGCATAGTGCCAGCAAGGGAGACTGTATGCCATTGGGTACCATGTCCGCTAAGGATGATTTCCGGAGTACTTCCTAGCCAGGTACCAGTTTCAGGGGTATGGCAAAGGGAAATCATCATGCGTGGATAATTATTGCAAGCATTGATAAAAGAGGTGAGAGGCGAAAAGCCGTCAGGCAATTCCAGAAAAGTACGGCGTGACAATACCAGTTTTTGGAACTGCTTTTGCTGTAAGGGAGCAATGAATCGTTCGAATGCTTGACGATAATTTTCCCATTCTTTATCTGAAGCTTCCTGGGTGATGAAAGATGCTGTTTTAGAAAACGGCAATTCGGTCTGGGTAGGAATGAGGTCTGTTCGATCCTGCACCAAACGGGTTAATGTTTCGCTGATAGCTTCCCAATCATGTTCAACATGAGTTGGGCGAATCAAAACAATGGGATGTTGCTCTGTACGGCGGAAAGGAGCCAACAGAAAACCGCGTTGTCCGTTCAAATCAGTCAGGCTGTCAATGATTTGTGTGTTTCCGCTTTCTTGCAATACCAATATAGGCATATCAGTCCACGGTTGACGGTAGAGGGCAAAGTTTACCGTGCTTCGTGTCAGGTTGTCTATCAGTTTGTGTATGTAAATGGAAGGTTGGTTCATGGCCGTTTCTTTATGATAAGATTGACAACACGTGCGGTAGACACCAGTTTGCCCTCGGGAGTGATGATGTCCACGTTCCATACATGCTGTGTGCGTCCCCGGTGTACAATGTTCGCATGAGCTTCCACGTAACGTCCTTCTCCTACGGGAGTCATGCTTACATGGTTGGCGCTGACCTGTATGCCTACCGGCTCTTCGTCTTCAGCGCACAAGTGTATCGAACCATATCCGCTGACGATTTCAGCGAAAGCCAGTGATGCTCCTCCGTTCAGTATGTCGACAGGGGTGCAAGGACGTGCTGTATTGTCGTTTACGGGCATGGTTGCTTTTACATGTCCGTCTTTCATTTCCACCAGTTTGATGCCTAAGAATCTTCCTATGGATTCTTTTAGTTCGTATGGTTTGCCAGGTTCTATTTGCATATTCTTCCTGTATTTTTAATTAATAACCATGCAAAGGTACATTTATTTTGTGGTATTTTCTATCTTTCGATTCAAATTCTGATGTATTTTTGCATCCGATTTAATAAGATGTTGTTATGGAAATGCAAAAACTAAAAGGACACGGAGCGATGCTTTGTGCCAATGCCATGTGGGGGCTGATGTCGCCACTGGCAAAACTTGTTATGTTGGGTGGACTGGTTACACCGTTGGTCGTGACAGACTTGCGCGTGTTTGGCGCGATGGTATTGTTTTGGATTGTTTCATTTTTTCGCAAACCGGAGCATGTGGGACATAAGGATTTGGCAAAGCTGTTTGTGGCTTCGTTGCTTGCCATTGTGTTCAATCAAGGATGTTTCATCTTCGGGGTAGGGCTTACTTCGCCTGCCGATGCTTCCATTATCACTACCAGCATGCCGCTGTGGGCGATGGTGCTTGCTGCTATTTTTCTGAAAGAGCCGATTACAGGGAAAAAGGTGCTGGGTATTGCTTTCGGTGCTACAGGAGCGTTGTTGCTAATCATGGGCAGTTCACATGCAGGGACGTCTTCAACTGTATCGGGCGACAAGAGCATCTGGGGTGATTTGCTGGTATTGATGGCACAGTTGAGTTATGCATTATATTTGGTGCTGTTCAAGAATTTCGTAGGCAAGTATTCGGTTTTCACGCTGATGAAATGGATGTTTACGTATGCTTTCATCTGTCTGCTTCCGTTTTCGTACAATGATTTGCTTGCCGCGGGCTGGGCTGGGCTGAGCTTGATGGAAATCGGTTCGCTTGCCTTCATCGTGGTAGGGAGTACATTCTTATGTTACATCCTGGTGGTAGTGGGACAGAAGAACCTGCGTCCTACAGTGGCAGGCATGTACAATTATGTACAGCCTGTTGTAGCATGCATCGTGGCAATTTGCTGGGGAATGGATTCTTTCAACTGGGTAAAAGGAGTTTCCATCTTATTGATATTCGGCGGTGTCTATTTGGTGACAATGAGCCGTTCGCGTGCCGAGCTGGAGGCTCATGAGGCGTCAGTGAAGGGTACGGAAGACAACCGCTGATATATCGGCTATCACTCTCTCAGTAGCTTCGAAACTTAGCTTGGAATGCTTCACGAATACGACAAGGGTATATCTTTTGCCGTTGGGAAGCAGGATGAAACCGGCATCGTTGATTCCTATCCATTCGCCTTGTTCGTTTTGGTCGGAGGTGCCGGTTTTATGTCCGATACGTGTTTCGGTGCCTTGTAAAGGGAAGGGCAGACGTGCCTTTCCTGTCTGGCAGTCAAGTAAGGTTTCGCGGATAAAGTGGGTATATGAGGTATCAATCGGCAAAGTTTCGGCAGCCAATCTGTCCATCAGCCGGGCGGTAGAGAGTGGTGTGCTCCAGTTATTATAACATAGAGCCAGATTTTTGTGCATGTCGTCTTCGGTGGCTGTAACGGCGAACTGGTCGCATCCGATAGTGCGGAGATACTTGTCTGTTTCTTCCGTACCGCCTATGTAGTCGAACAGAATGTCGCAGGCATTGTTATCGCTCAACTGGAGGGTATAAGTGAGCAATTCGCTGATTGGCAAACTGATGTTCCCTTCCGGATAACGGTCGCGCAACGGGCTGTAAGTATCGGGTCGTAAGTCTTCTTTGCGGATGAAGACAGAGGTAGAAAGGGGCAGGTGGTGCTTGTCCAGGTAATGTGCCACGGCGAGTGCCTGGTGATATTTCATTACGCTCATTAGCGGATAGCGGTCATCGTTGTTTATTGTTATGGTGTCTTTTCCATCGATAATGAGTGCTACACCCACGTGTGCATCTGTGTTTGCTGTGATTTGTTGGATTTGTTCTTGCAGTGGATGAGTGGCTTGCGAGGATAATGTGCAAAAGGTATAGAGTATAATAAAAAGGAGTAGTTTCATCATTTGTAAAGTTCGAATTTGGGTGAAAATTTTGTCAGTTGCTTTCTTTTTGCAGTATCTTCAACAGGTTTTTCCGTGAAGTACGTACTCCGGCAGGTAAAAAGTCAGGTTCCATCATTTCCAGTGTCGTACGTAATTCTGTTCGTAATTCCGGAAAATGTTTACACTGTTCGTAGGTCAGTTTCATGCACAGAGATTTGATACTGATGGCTGTTTGGGGACTGAGCATCTGCGAGAAACAGAAATCAAGGAAATCAGTGCGGAGGTTTTCGGGAGGAAAGGGTTGTCGCAGCAGCAACGTCAGCAGTAGACGGCGTTTTGTATTGCTGGCAGTATGCAGTGTTTCGTTTATCAGTTCATTCTGTTTGTCATACAGCCATTCGTTATTATGTAAATCGAAGTGTGTAAATATCCATGCAGCATTTTCGGCTATCCGTTTATTGTTGTCGAATAAGAGACGGTAAAGTGTAAGTTTTGCTGCATTGCCATCTGTACCTTGGGTGGCATGGCAGATTTCCAGGATATCATTTTCATGAATTTTGCCGGAAAGCCTTTGCCGGAGGATGGTTAAGGTGTAATTCATATACTTTTTTTTATGATAACAGGTGAAAGGGCAGTACTCAGTACGACAAGTATCCATAAATTACCTGTCATCGGATTGTATGCCGATACCAATTCATGGAAAGTTTGTCCGGTGCTTGTTCCGAATATAAGTTCGAAAGTGATAGTCAAGACCGTCCATAGGCAAGCAATGGCATAACGTTCTTTTTGATTCAATATGCCAACGCGAGGTAATAGTAGCCATGTCAAGAGAATGATAAGTCCGCTTAACAGAACACCGCTTACGGGCAAGGCCCATTGATGCAACAAGGGATGCAGGCAATACTGCCGTACACCACCATTGAGAATGGCGGCAGGAATGAAGCAAAGCCAAACAAGCAATGATCTTAAAATTCTCATATAGAGGTCTTTATAGTTCTTTTTTCATTACATAGTTTATCATTTCCAATCGTTTGGCACGTTTCTTTTGGCTTTTTTCCACACTATAGCCTTGTTTTTCAAAAAAAGGACGTGCCGTAATGCTGACTTCTGACGTGATTTGTGTTATACCGAAACGGCATGCATAGGCTTCTATTTCTGACAGGAGCTGGGATGCTATGCCTTTTCTTTGCCAATCCTTGTGAACAAACATTGAGTGCAGATAGCCATCAGCCCGAATAGAAGCGAAGCCAATGATACGTCCTTCACTATCTAATGCTGCAAGGAAATAGAGTGTGGATAGCAGATTTTTCCAGTGGATTGTACTGTCACCGCATGATGCCCAGTCTTCTATTTCTGCAGGTGTGTAATTCTGAATGTTTACAGCCTGTATTGTAGAGCGGAACAGATTGCGTAGTTCGTCTATGTCGTTTATCGTGACTGTTCGGGTTGGGTAAGTTGTTTTCATGCATTCAACTATATAGGATAATGTTTGAGGATGTCTGGCTGATAAAGTGTATCGGTTCCTGACTGTGTAAAGATAAATAATTATCCGAAACAGGCTCGTCGTTTCCGAGGTTTCCCTGTTTGGAAAGACAAGTCTGTTTCAAGTTTAATGGTTGGGGTATCAATATTTGATTCCTGTACCTTGGTTTATTATTTGGACTGGCTTTTTTCGTCAGTTGCGTTTTGTTGCATTTCGTCTTCTCCCCAGTGGGTCTCGGCTTCACGTTTTTCACGCTCAATGACTTCTTGAGCTTTGCGCGGATAAAGAATCAGGCGGAGTGAATGGTCATAGGTCATGTAGCTCCACATCCAGTTGAGCAGGACATTGATTTTGTTTCGTACTCCTAAGATGGAACGCAGGTGGACTACCAGCCACAAGAACCAGGCTATCCAACCTTGGGTCTTCAAGGAACTGAATTCGGCTACAGCCTTGTTGCGGCCTACGGTAGCCATGCTTCCCAGGTTGCGGTAATGGAAAGGCTTCATGGCTTTTCCTTTCTGCAGGCGAATCAGGTTTTCAGCCAGCAGGCTTCCTTGTTGGATGGCTACTTGTGCAAGTTGCGGATGTCCGTAAGGATAGTCCTTGTCGCCGTTCATGATACATTGGTCGCCGATGCAGAATATGTTGTCGAAACCGTCAACTTTATTATATTGATTTACTTTGATGCGTCCTCCGCGTCCGATGGAACTGGATGGCATATTGCCGATAGCATTGGCACGTACACCACTTACCCAAATGAAAGTACGGGTAGGTATTTGTGTCCCATCTTCCAGAATAACCTTGTGGTCACGGTAGTCCAGCACTTTTTTGTCCAGCCATACGTTGATGCCCATTTCACGCAAGAATTCTGCCGATTTTTGCGAAGATACGGGAGCCATACCCGACAGCAGGCGGCTGCCTGCCTCTATCAAATAGATTTGCAGCAGGTTTTCGTTCATGTCCGGATAGTCTTTCGGAAGCACATACCGTTTCATTTCAGCCAATGCTCCGGCTATTTCCACACCGGTAGCTCCTCCACCGACAATAACGATATTCAACAATTCTCTGCGTTCTTGTTCGGTAGCGCAAGTCACGCTTCGTTCAAAGTTGCCCAGTAGGGCATTGCGTAATCCCATTGCTTCTTGTAGAGTCTTCATCGGAATGGCCTCTTTTTCAATGTTCTGGTTCCCGAAGAAGTTGGAAGTGGTTCCAGCAGCCAGAATCAAGTAATCGTATTCTACTTTACCGATAGAAGTCTGCAGGATGTTCTTTTCAGGAAAAATCAGCCGGGCTTCCGCCATACGGTAATTTACATGAGATTTTTTCCCGAATATTTTCCGGAAAGGAAACGAGATAGAACTCGGCTCAATGCCGGCAGATGCCACCTGGTAAATGAGTGGCGGAAACTGGTGATAATTGTTTTTGTCAATCAGGATTACCTGGAAATTGGATTTAGACAACTTGTCTGCTAGTTTGAGGCCTCCAAATCCTCCTCCTACAATGACAACTCTCTTTTTACCTTTTTCTCTTTCAATGTTGAAACTCATATCATTTTGTTTTTGTGTAAAGCTGGTGCAAAGTTACAACTTTATCAGGATTTAAACATATGTTTGGCGGTAAATTAGAGAAAAATTTCTGTAATTCGTATACAATCCGGTATTTGATATTTCATTACTTTTGCATTTGTAGAACAAAATATAGGTAAACTTATGGAATTGGAAGACTTTTTGGCTTATGTAAAGACCGGTAAAGCATTGGCAACGGAAGAAATCGGCCGCTTTATGGATGAAATGAGTGGCGAAGCGCGTAAAGTGACCTTTCGTCTGAATACAGCTTATCATACGCCTGACGAAGTACGGGCATTATTATCCGAGTTGTTTGGAAAACCTGTCGATCCGAATTTACGGGTATTTCCTCCTTTTTATACTGATTTCGGGAAAAATATAACTATCGGCAAACATGTGTTTATCAATGCCTGTTGCCATTTTCAGGATCATGGTGGCGTAACGTTGGGCGATGGATGTCAGATAGGGCATAATGTGGTATTTGCTACACTGAATCATGGCATTGCTCCGACAGACAGGAAAAACACTTATCCTGCCTCTATCGTGTTGGGTAAGAATGTGTGGGTAGGTTCGAATGCCACGATTTTGCAGGGGGTGACTATCGGTGACAATGCGGTCGTGGCTGCCGGTGCAGTGGTGACCAAGGATGTACCAGCCAATACTATTGTTGGTGGAGTGCCGGCGAAAGTGATTCGCAGGATAGACTGATAAATTTATGTAAAATGGGTAGTATTATCTGTAAACAGGATACAAGGATATGGATGGAACTGCCTATCTTTGTAACTGAAAAAACAACTGAAGACAATGAAATACAATTTCGATGAATTAACCGACCGCCGTCATACCGGTTCATATAAGTGGGATTCGGCTGTTGGAGAGGATGTGCTTCCAATGTGGGTGGCTGATATGGATTTCCAGACGGTTCCAGTTATTATCGAAGCATTGCAAAAGCGGGTGGCGCACGGTATTTTCGGCTATACAAAGGTGCCTGATACATATTACGAAGCCATTATCCGTTGGTTTTCCAGGCAACATGGATGGAGCATTGACCGTGAATGGATACAATATACCATCGGGGTCGTTCCAGCATTGTCTGCCATCATCAAGGCAATGACTTGTCCGGGAGATAAAGTCGTGGTACAGACACCTGTATACAATTGTTTCTTTTCTTCCATTCGCAACAATGGGTGTGAAATCGTGACAAGTCCTTTGTTGCGTGAAGGAGATACATACCGTGTTGATTATGCCGACTTGGAAGAAAAGGTTTCCGACCCGAAGGTTAAACTTTTTCTGTTATGTAATCCGCATAATCCTGCCGGGCGGGTATGGACACCCGAAGAGTTGCGCTGTATGGGAGAGATCTGCTTCCGTCACGATGTGTTTGTCGTGGCTGACGAAATACATTGCGAACTGGTCATGCCGGGATATGTCTATACGCCTTTCGCGTCATTGGGCGAGAAATTCCTGCAACATTCGGCTACCTGCATATCTCCCAGTAAGGCATTCAATCTGGCTGGTTTGCAAATTGCCAACATTGTATTGTGGAGTGAAGAGCTTCGTAAGAAAGTAGACCGTGCTATCAATATTAATGAGGTATGTGATGTAAATCCGTTCGGAGTAGCGGCGTTGATAGCTGCCTATAGTGAAGAGGGAGCTGAATGGTTGAAACAGTTGAATGCATACATTGCAGGCAATTATCAGTATATGCAGCATTTCTGTAACGAGCGTCTTCCACAGTTCCCGTTGATAAAACTGGAAGGGACGTATTTAGCATGGATGGATTGCTCAGTGCTTGCACTGAATGCAGAAGAAATAGAAACGCAGTTGTTGGACGAGGAAAAGCTGTGGCTCAATGCCGGTACGATGTACGGAGAAGCGGGTGAAGGCTTTATGCGTTGGAACTTGGCTTGTCCGCGCAGCAGGGTAGAAGAAGGGTTGCGGCGTTTTGGCTGTTTTGTAGAAAAGAAGGTGAAGAAAAACTGAAAATGGATGTCCATATTCAACTATACCATGCCTACAGAAAACGAAGATAACTTCATAAGCCATTTCAGATAACTGCTACAGCGTATGAAGATAACTGCAATGGCAAAGTAAGTATATATTCATTTGGCACATCATTATGGGAGGCTGATTACGGACATTCTAAACCTGAATATTTATTTAATTATTAAAATTAAAGTGTTATGGAATCTGTAGTAAAACTTTATTCGTTATCGTATTCGAATTCGAAGACGTATCTTGCGGCTTTGCTTTTCGTGGCAGGCAATATTGCTTTGCCTCAGCTTTTTCATTTGGCTCCACAAGGAGGAATGACGTGGTTGCCGATTTATTTCTTTACCTTGGTAGGGGCATATAAATATGGATGGAAGGTAGGTTTGCTTACTGCTATCGCTTCGCCATTGATTAATTCGGCATTGTTCGGTATGCCTGCTCCTGCGGTACTTCCTGCCATTTTGCTGAAATCTGTCTTGCTGGCTGCAGGTGCCGGATTCATGGCTCATCGTTTCCAGAAAGTATCGGTTCTGGCTCTATTGGCTGTAGTTTTATTCTATCAGGTGGTAGGTACGTTAGGCGAATGGGCATTCTTTGCCGATGGCTTTTATGCTGCCGTTCAGGATTTCCGTATAGGTATTCCGGGCATGTTGTTGCAAGTATTCGGAGGTTATGCTTTCATCCGTTATCTGATTCAGAAGTGATTTTTAATAATGTGCAAATATGAAAATGTGCTAATGTAATAATGAGTTAGTGTGCTAATTCATTTTCACATTGGCACATTTTCATATTATTACATTAGCACATTAATTACCCTTTCCGCTGGTAGGCAATACGTGGTGTACCATTGGATACATAAATAATGCCACAACGAACAAAACCGTGCTTTTCCAACAGATGTTGCATCACTTTATTGTCGGCATGAGTGTCGGCACGTAGTTGGGATGCACGGGCGGTACACCAATCAAGGCAGGCGGAAAAGATACCTTTTTCGCTGCCATCGGATGCCAGACGATGGATGACATAGTAAGGTTCGTCATTCAGCCACTTCCCGTTTTCGATATGTGCATAGTTGGGGTCCGGACTGGGAACAAAACAGAAAGTACCGACAAGGACATTCTCTTCGTTTTCACAAACATAACAATTACCTTGGTTGATTTCTTCAGCAACCAGTTCACGTTGCGGATATCCGTTTATCCATTGGTTGGGGTTTCCGGTACTCGTCATAAAGTGCCTGGCTGTATCAAATATTTTCATCAGGCGGTCTATATCGGTAAGGATGGCGGGGCGTATGGTCTGTATCATATTGTAAAGTGGCTTTAGTAAAATACAAAAAAGGTGAAACAAAACTGATGCTCCACCTTTTTTGTTGGTATGTAATAAATAAGCTTTAACGTCCTTTACTTGAACTCAATAATTAGCGATTGATTTGCTGGTATGATAAGATTTTTAGTGAAATCCACTTTTTTACCGGAAGTGAGGACTGTTCCTCCTTTAGAATCGCGAGTTAAAGCATTGTAGTGTTGGCACGGCAGAACTTGTTCTTTGTTAGTACTATTCAAGATAATCATTTCTGTTTTGCCTTCACTGGTACGGGCGTACACGTAGATTCCTTGTTCGGGAATGTGATACTTTACAGTTTTGTTTTCTGACATATTCTTGTTTAGTTTTAGTTTTGCACTCCAAAGGTAGAGTTTTCATTCTAAACAAGCGGAAAGAAAAGGGTTAAAATTGCAGGTTTTATGCGGTTTTTATGATATAAATCAAGTTTTTGACAGGGTGACGAGGTCTCAGTTGACAAGGTGGACAAGGTTTTAAATAGTTTTTCGAATGGAATGTTTTCTAAAGCCTTGTCTCCTTGTCAACTGATATTTCGTACTTCATTTATATTAAGAATCCAAGCAAGATACCTGCCGCTACGGCAGAACCGATGACACCGGCTACGTTCGGACCCATGGCGTGCATCAGCAGGTAATTGGTCGGGTCGTATTCGGCGCCTACGATTTGCGAGATGCGTGCCGAGTCGGGCACGGCAGATACGCCGGCATTTCCGATAAGCGGATTAATCTTGTTGTCTTTCTTCAATACCAGGTTGAATATCTTGACGAAGAGCACTCCCGATGCGGTGGCTATCACGAAGGACAAGGCACCCAGCCCGAAAATCTTCAGTGAATCCCAGGTGATGAATTCCGAAGCCTGCGTAGAGGCACCTACGGTCAGTCCCAGCAAGATGGTGATGGTATCAATCAGCGGTCCGCGTGCAGTTTCTGCCAGACGGCGTGTCACGCCGCTTTCCTTCAGCAGGTTGCCGAAGAAGAGCATGCCCAGCAGGGGAAGACCCGAAGGCACCAGGAAGCAGGTCAGCAGCAGACCCATAATCGGGAACAGGACCTTTTCGGTATGCGACACGGCACGCGGGGCTTTCATGCGGATGAGACGCTCTTTCTTGGTGGTGAGCAGGCGCATGATGGGCGGTTGGATAACCGGCACCAGTGCCATGTAGGAGTAGGCAGACACGGCGATGGCTCCCATCAGGTTGGGCGCCAGCTTCGATGAAAGGAAGATGGCAGTGGGGCCGTCTGCGCCACCGATGATGCCGATAGCGGCTGCCTGCATGGGGTCGAATCCCCATTCGAGGGCAATCATGTAGGCACCGAAGATACCGAATTGGGCTGCCGCGCCGATTAGCATCAGCTTCGGATTGGAAATCAGTGCCGAGAAGTCGGTCATGGCACCGATGCCGAGGAAGATGAGCGGCGGATACCAGCCCGATGTCACTCCTTGGTATAAGATGTTGAGTACCGAACCCTGTTCGTAGATGCCGACTTGCAGTCCGGCTTCCATATTGAACGGAATGTTGCCTATCAGCATACCGAATCCGATAGGAATCAGCAGCATCGGCTCGAATTCCTTTGCCACGGCAAGATAAATGAAGAATATACCGACGGCTATCATGATGAAATGCTGGTAAGTGGCATTGTAGAAGCCGGTATACGTCCAGAAATCAGCCAGGTTGCTCTGTAAGAAATTGATGAATTCTCCCATAGTTATTCGATGATTATAAGGTCTGTACCTTCAAGAATAGATTCTCCTTTGCTCACGTTGATGGCAGTCACTTTGCCGTCGCGGTCCGACTTGATGTCGTTTTCCATTTTCATGGCTTCCAGTATCAGCAGGGTCTGTCCGCGTTTCACCGTGTCGCCTTCCTTTACCTTGATATCGAGGATGACTCCGGGCAGCGGAGATTTTATGCCCGACTTGCCTTGCGACACTGTGGGGCGGGTTACGGCAGGAGGAGGAGCGGCAGGCGTGGTGGAAGCCGTGCGGATGACCGGCTTGATTTTCGGGGTTGCAGGCTTCTCCAGTTCTACGGTGTAGGGCGTACCGTTTACTTCTACGTGTACGTTGTTTTCTTCGATGTCTCCTACGGTCACTTTGTATAAGTTTCCGTTGATTTTGTATCTATATTCTTTCATGGTTATCTATTCGTTAGAGGGTTATTTCTTGTGAGGATTTTCGCGCAGTGTATAAATCTTCGAGCTCCACGGCGAGTAGCTCCGTTTCACACGGCTGATGGTCAGGATGGTTTCTTCCACGTCGTGGTCGCTTCCCTGCGCTTCATGCAGCGCCATGGCAATGGCGGCTATCACGTCGCCCGGCGCTTCGCCCAGCCGGCGTTCCTTGGCTTCCTGCTTGTCGGTGATGTTGTGTGCCTTCATGGCGTTGCGCTTGCGCAGCTTGACGGCGATTTTCCCGATAATCCGGAAGCTGACGTACAGCAGGATAAGCCCGATGAAGACTACGCTCATGGCGGTGATGGTCATGCCGAATCCTGCCGAGTCGTGCTGTTCGAACTTGTCCATCTTCGGGTTCCCTTCCAGCGTCTGGTTGTTCGTGCTGGGAGTGACGTATTTGGTTTCGCTGTCATCCTTCACTTCCCATTCGTCTGATCCGTCGCTTATCCGTGCATACGACTGGTCTGTCTTCAGGACTCCTGCCGGCACCACGATTTCGTCCAGCAGCTTTTTGCCCGAATCGTACAGCCCTATCCAGTTGTCTTTCGTCTTGCTCAGTACGAAATTGGTATGGAAGGTGCCTCGGCGCGGTGCTCCGTCTGCCCAGAACAACGCATGCTGGCGCGGGCTGATGGCGGTCAGCACGTCGCCCTTCGGAATGAAATAAGAGAGGGTGTCGCCTGGCTCGCTGCTTACTTTCAGGTAGCATCCGGCAAGGTTGACACTGTTGTAAGAGGTGTTGAATATTTCCACCCATCCGCTATGCACGCCGTAATCGTCCTGAAAGTTTTCCTGATTGTCTACCAGCACTTCGTTGATGACGATTTTACTCTTGGCTTCCGGCGTGGTGCACGAACTGAATGCTCCCAGCAGGGCGGATGCGAAAAATATTCCGGCTATATATTTATTCATAATTAAACGCGTTTTTTTGAGTTTTTAAGTTCTTAAGTTCTTGAGCTTGTAAGTTCTTGAGTCTTTAAGTTTTTAAGTTTGTAAGTTGAGAAACTCAAGAACTCAAAAACTTAAAAGCTCAAAAACTTATAAACTCATTTACAAAGGAATGTTCCCGTGTTTCTTTGCCGGATTGGTCTGCTTCTTGGTTTGCAATTGCTGCAGGGCACGGATGATGCGGAAACGTGTGTTGCGCGGTTCGATGACATCGTCGATATACCCGTACTTCGCCGCATTGTATGGGTTGGCAAACAACTTGGTATATTCGGCTTCCTTCTCTGCCATAAAGGCTTTCGGGTCGGCAGCTTCCTTGGCTTCCTTGGCATAGAGCACTTCTACGGCTCCTGCGCCTCCCATGACGGCGATTTCGGCAGTAGGCCATGCGTAGTTCATGTCGCCGCGCAGCTGCTTGCAGCTCATCACGATGTGCGAGCCTCCGTACGACTTGCGGAGAGTGACGGTCACCTTAGGCACCGTAGCCTCGCCGTATGCATACAGCAGTTTGGCTCCGTGCAGGATGACGGCGTTGTATTCTTGCCCGGTACCCGGCAGGAAGCCCGGCACGTCGACCAGTGACACGATGGGGATGTTGAACGCGTCGCAGAAGCGGACGAAGCGTGCGCCCTTGCGTGAGGAGTTGCAGTCGAGCACGCCTGCAAGGAATTTGGGTTGGTTGGCTACGATGCCCACCGACTGTCCGTTGAAGCGGGCGAAACCGATGATGATGTTTTTGGCGAAGTCGCGTTGCACTTCCAGAAACTCGCCGTTGTCGACAATGGCTCCGATTACCTCATACATATCGTAAGGCTTGTTGGGGCTGTCGGGGACGATTTCATTTAATGAGTCTTCCAACCGGTCTATCGGGTCGGTACAGTCCACGTAAGGCGGTTCTTCAAGGTTGTTTTGGGGAATGTAGCTCAGAAGCTTGCGTATAAGGGCCAATCCTTCTTCTTCAGTGGCGGCGGTAAAGTGTGTTACGCCCGAGCGGGTAGAGTGCACGCTGGCGCCTCCTAAGTTTTCCTGAGTCACGTCTTCGCCGGTAACGGTCTTCACCACTTTCGGTCCGGTGAGGAACATGTACGACGTTCCTTCCATCATCAGGGTGAAGTCGGTCAGGGCAGGAGAGTAAACGGCTCCTCCCGCGCAGGGACCGAAGATGCCGGAGATTTGCGGCACCACGCCCGATGCCAGAATGTTGCGCTGGAATATCTCGGCATATCCTGCCAGCGCGTTAATGCCTTCCTGGATACGTGCGCCGCCCGAGTCGTTCAGTCCGATAACGGGTGCGCCCATCTTCATCGCCATATCCATCACCTTGCAAATCTTTTGCGACATGGTTTCCGACAGCGAGCCTGCCGATACGGTAAAGTCTTGTGCAAAGACATACACCAGCCGTCCCTCGATGGTTCCGTATCCGGTTACTACGCCGTCGCCCAAGTATTGTTTCTTGTCCATGCCGAAGTTGGTGCAACGGTGTTTCACGAACATGTCCATTTCTTCGAAACTGCCTTCGTCGAGCAGCATGGAAATGCGTTCGCGTGCTGTATATTTCCCTTTTGCGTGTTGTTTCTCAATCGCTTTCTCGCCGCCTCCCAGACGGGCTTGGGCACGCAGCTCGATCAGTTCTTTTACTTTTTCAAGTTGGTTACTCATGGCATTAAGTTTTAGTGTTTGATTTTAGTTGTCTAGGAGCTAGGTTTTAAATTGTTTTACTGATGTATTCAGAACCTAGTCGCCTAGTACCTAGTCAACTAGTACCTATAATATTATTTTTCACACAATTCAGTCAGTACACCCATCGTCGATTTCGGATGCAGGAAAGCAATCTGCAGGTTTTCCGCCCCTTTGCGCGGAGCCTTGTCAATCAGGCGTATGCCCGCTCCTTCGGCTTCTGCCAAGGCGTTTGCCACTCCGTCTTCGATGGCGAAGGCAAGGTGATGGATGCCCATGCCTCGCTTTTCAATGAAACTGGCGATGGTACTGTCCGGACTGGTCGGTTCCAACAATTCGATTTTGGTGTCTCCGCATTTCAAGAAAGCGGTCTTTACTTTTTGGTCTTCTACAGTCTCTATGTTGTAGCAGGTCAGTCCGAGAACTTTTTCGTAATACGGAAGGGCTTCTTCGATGCTTTTTACAGCAATGCCCAAGTGTTCGATGTGGGAAATTTTCATAAATGTTGTTTTTTATAAAGTATTAAATTCTTTAATTTATTCGCATTGATTGCACAAAGAAAAGAAAAATGTGCTGAAAAACGAAATCTTTCTTCGATTTATTTTCAGAAAAGATGCATGTCTGGTTTTTCTCACGGCATACAGATGGTGATATTTACTTGACAGGCATTGTTCCTTTCAATTCGATGCGGCTGCGTCCTTCTCCTTTTTTTATGACACGGATTTGTACATTGATTCTTTCGTCTAACTCTTCACGATGCGATATGATGCCGACACGTCGCCCGTTTTGTCCTGCAATTTCCTGTAGTCGTTCAAGGGTAGACATGACAGAGTCTAAACTTTTTTCATCAAGTGTGCCGAAGCCCTCATCAATAAACAGAATGTCTATATTCATGTCCGGACGGTTCAACGACGAGAGTGCTAGCGATAATGCCAATGAAATCATGAAGCGTTCGCCTCCCGAAAGCACTGTTACGCTGCGCACTTGGTTTTTGTTGTAACAGTCTAAGACTAAAATGGAAAGCTGTTCGTTTTCTTCGCTGCATGTCAGCTTGTAACGGTCGGTAATCTGTGCGAGATAGATGTTTGCATTGTTGAGTAACGGCCGCAGGATATAGGATTGTACAAGTGTGCGGAAACGAGTTCCTCCAAAGCGGGAATTTAGCCGGTCCCATTTTGTAAAATTCTTTTTTACAGCTTCCAGTCTTGCTGTTATCTTTTTGAAGTTATCTTCGTTGCGTTTGTCTTCTTCCAGTTTACTGCAGATAGTTGCCTGTTCACTTACAAGCTGGTCACGGGTAAGTGCAAGTATGTTTTTTTCTTCCTGTAGCAGTGTAAGGTCTGGGATATCTTGTCCTTCACAGATACCTAGCTTTTCCATAGCTTCAGTCTGTTGCCTTTGCATTGTGGCAATGGCATCACGTCGTGAGGTGATACTTGCCTGGAGGTCATTGATACGTTGGCGTGCCTCTGGTATTTCTTTTTCTTTTCCAACGAGGGCAATAAGATCAGATTCGGCTGTGCCTGATGTCTTGTAATATATACCCAGTGTGGTTTCGCAAGCTGTGATAATGGCAGTACACTCACACGTGTCTTTGGCTATTGTATTAATTTCAATATAAAGCCTGGTCCATTCATCATTGATGTCACTGCATGGATAAGTGGCAGGAGAAGCTGAAGTGTCCCATCCGGCATGTAAATGGAGGATTTTGTCTCTTGTGTTTCCGATGGAGACTGCTGTAGCCTTTGCTGTTTGTAATTGTTGTGCAGCTGTATCAAACTTTTTTTTCATATCTGCGTATTCGTTAGCATCACGGCAAAGAATATTTTTGGTGCTGTAGGTGTCTTGTTGCCAACCGGGCATCCAGTTTGCCAATATTGCGTTCAAGTCAGTGAAGAGGTTGATTGCGGTCCGTTCTCCAGCTTTCTTTTGTTCGTGTAATTGATGTATATGTTGCTCGTTGGCATAAAAATCTTTGTCTGCCTGGACTTTAGCTTTATCGGCTGTTGTTTTTTGGATTTCAAGCTTCTTCTTCTCATTCAGCAACAGATTAATCTTGTTTTGTAATTCTTCGGCATCTTTTTGTTGCAGTTTGAGTTGGTGGAGGATCTGTCCGATTTCGTTTATGGCTATGTTGACCTGTTGTGCTATGGATTTCGTTATATCCAGACCCGATTGTTTTGCCACGGTCAGTGCCTGTTTTTTGGTAGCATCGGCTTTATTCTTTTGCTCAGCCAGTATGTGTCTTTGGGTTTCGAGCATGCCAGATGCTGTGTTGTATCTTTTTTTTGCTTCATCATATGCTGTGGTAGCTTTCAACAGGTTTTCCTCTGTAATGTTTTTCTCTTTTTCAAGAGGGGTAAGCACGGCTTTGAAGTCTTCGTCAAGATATATGTGATTGATGTGTTGTCCACACAAGGGACAGATGTCTGCCTGCTCAGCAATGAGACGTTTGCGTAACGTGACAAGGTGTTCTTCCAGACTGGTTTGCATGGTGTGGAGCAGGTTATTGGCTTTTTCGTCTTTTTCTTTAGCAGCCAGATAGGCTTTTTCGGCTTTTTGGACTGCTTGATGGAAAATGGTCAGTTTTTCGGTTTGTCCTTTAATTTCTTTATCAAGTTTTTCCAGATTGTTTGTATCAGTCTCCATGTTCTGTAGGGTTTGCTGAAGCTGTTTCAACCTGGTATTTCTCATGTTTGCCTGTTCAAGGTTTTGGTTTATCAAAACCGGGTTCAGCATTTCACGCTGTTTGCTTAAGGTCTCTATGTTTTTTTGTATGTCAGCTATTGCGTTATCTGTATTTGCTGCTGCCTGTGCGGTCTTTTCTACAATGTTTTTTAAGGTCGTTGTCCGGGCGGTTTCAGTTTCTATCTGTCTGGCGATGGTTTGTATTTCTTTGTTGGTGTCTTCATATTGTCGTATCTTTTGAATGATTTCTCCGGTTTTGCTATACACTTCTTCTTGACTTTGATGTGCCGTTATCCATTGGTGTAACTTTTCGGTTTTGTCGGATAGTAGGGACATGTCATGGTTGCGTTGGGCAAAATCGGCGGAAAGTCGGTTGAACATTTGTTGGCACATGGGTTCTTGGGAAAGCGATTGTTCCCTTTTGACTTTTGCTTCTTGCATTTTGACGAGTGTTTGGCGTTGGGCAGTGGTGTTGTCCCAGTTTTTGACCAGTTTCATGTCTGCTTTGTATTCTTCCCCTTGTAAGCGTTTTTGCAGTTGTTCCAGTTCTTCTTGAGCTAACGTTTGGTTTTTGCGGCATTGATTGATGGTATTGACTAAAGTGAGTTGCTGTTCGTTTAGTCGGATTTTTGTTTCCAGTGTCTGTTTTTGAGTGTTTATATTGGATTGTTCGGCAAGCAGTTTTTCTTTTTCTTCTTTGTCTAAAATATGTGTTTTTTCTGTTTCATATTCAGTTTGAGTTTGCTTGTAGATAGCCTGGGCTTTGTCGAAGAGGTTTTTGATAGCGGCACCGTATTTTGAGAAACGTTCGGTATTTGTCAGTTGTTCCAAGATGGCTTCACGTTCGGATTTGTTACCGGTAAGGAATGTTGCGAATTGTCCTTGTGCCAGCATGGCCATGCGTCCGAATTGTTCGAAGGTAAGTCCTACTGCCTGTAAGATGGTGTTGGCTACTTCTGTATTGCCGGATATCCAGTCGTTGTCTCCTTTTTTAACTTCCCATTTAGGCTGTCGATGCTTCAGCTGTTTACGGCTTCGCTGCATGCCAAGGGAAAGCCGTGCATGGTAGTTCATTCCATCGTTTCCTTCGAATATCACTTCGCTGTAACATTCTTCACGTTCGGATATTCCTAAGCGGGTATATTGCTCGATGCTGGCTACCCGCAGGGTTTCTCCTTCGGCATTGACATAATCATTTCTCATAGCGTTGGCCACTCCGTCTATGCGGGGAGTTTTCTTGTATAAAGCCATTGAGATACAATCCAGTATTACAGTTTTTCCGGCACCGGTATCTCCGCTGATAAGAAAAAGCGGGGCGGTTTCGCCACTTATGGCATCACGTAACCCGTTTTCAAAATCAATGTCACCTTTCTCTATGGAAGCAATGTTCCTGATATGTAGTTCTTTTATTTTCATGATTATTTGATTATCAAGTTTTTAGTCTTGTATGGGGTATGCATTTGCTGGCAATGAATGATTTACAGACTTCGGAATCTGCTGTTTATGCGGTTAATTCTGTATTGTTTTTTTGCGCGAAGCATTGCTTTCTTCTGCCATGCGTTTTACTTCCGCTTCTATTTCGACAAATGCCTGACGTACTTCATCCATGTCGAGTTCTGGATATTGTTGTTTGGTTTTTTCTATAAAGAGAACCGGATTTGTCATCTGTTGTATTTCGGCTACTTCAAATTTGGGTTTGGTTGCCTCGACAGTGTTGTTTTCTGAAGTTCCTGTCCATTTTATTTTCGGATTGTAGCGCAATTCACCGTTATAAGCATCGGTGATGGTGTAGACCATTTGATTGAAATCTGAAGGTAACGATGTTGCATAATCCATTTGCAAGCGGATGTATCCTCTTCCACCTTTTTCGGCAAATTGTTTGATGCCGTTCAGTGCTTCTTCGGCACTGGCAAATGCAGTTTCATTGGCAGGTAAAAGATAGAAATGACGTAATTCGTTGATGCGTAATTGCCGTATACGTACATTGCCTCCATGACTTTTTATTTCTATGACACTGACGGTGTGAGGATAGTTTTCATCGCTACTTACGTGCAGGGCACTGCCTGCATAGCGTATGACAGGGGCAGGGTAGGTTACGTCTGTCTGCTGGTTGTCATCTCTGTGTCCGATGGTTTGCGGTCTATGTATGTGTCCAAGTGCCAGGTAGTCGTATCCTGTGCCTAAGCTAGCAATTTCTTGGGTACGTATGTGCCCGATATCGAAGTCGTGTCCTGTCATATCACTTCCTTTGACAGTAAGATGTCCTGTCATGATAACTGGCTTCCCTTCAGTATTTTCCGCTTTTACATAGTCCAGCAGTGACTGAATCATGGAGGTACGTTCGCCAGTCATATAAGGTAATGCAATAATGTACCCGTTCGGCAGATTGATTATGAAATTTTTTTGCCATTCGTCTGCCGATGTAAAATCGGCAGGTGGCGGTGTTCCTATAAGGTGTGTATTAGCCAGCTTCCATATCTCATGATTAGATTGGATGCGGGAGGCTGAATCGTGATTGCCTGCGATGATGACCAGATGCATGGTAGGGGAGGCTTGGTGTAAGCGTACAAAACGGTCGGTAAATGATTTCCAGACGGCAGCCGAAGGTTGTTGGATATCGAATACATCCCCACTTACGATTAAGGCGTCGGGCTGTTCTTCTTGGCACCATCGTTCCAATTGTGAGAAAAAGCAATCGTGCTCATCGTTCCGTTCATAATTTTGATAAATGATTTGTCCCAAGTGCAAATCGGCAGTATGAAGTATTTTCATGCTTGTAATTATAGGTTTCTAAAGGCAAGTTATCAAAAATAGTTGGAATATGCAAGAAAAAACGAGAATATGCAATTGGGGGTCTTTTAATTTCCCAAGCACCTGCTTCTGCTTTCTAAGAAGCTGTTTTGAATTTCTCCAAAAAGTTTTTCTTGGCTTGATGTATCCGTTTTCGTGTGTGCTTTGGGCGATTTTTTGGTCCTTTTCGCTCCTGTTCTTCGTCAGATAGCCCGCTATCTTCCTCATCACAGAAGCGAAAAATGCCTCAAAAACTCATCCCAAATCATCGCACGATAAATCCAAAACAGCTTCTAAACTATATTCTTTCTCAGCAGCAGATAACTTCATCTGATGTAAGATTAATAATCTTACAGCGGATGGACTATATGTTTGTCTTAAAATGCATGTCCGACAAAAACCAATATATACCCCTGAAAAATGAATATATACTGCATCCGCGATTGAATATATACTGCATCCGCGATTGAATATATACTGCATTCGCGATTGAATATATACTGCATTCGTGATTGAATATATACTGCATTCGTGATTGAATATATACTGCATTCGCCTACGGATATATACTTCATCGGCAAATGCAGTACTACTGCGTTTCCGACTCGGACGGATTGGCTAATGGCGGCCATTCATATTTCCTTAGAAGAAGCTGTTTTGAATTTCTTCAAAAAGTTTTTCTATTCATTTTCGTGTGTGCTTTGGGTGATTTTTTGATCCTTCCCGTTTCTGTTCTTCGTCAGATAGCCCGCTATCTTCCTCATCACAGAAGCAGAAATGCTTCAAAAACTCATTCCAAATCATCGCACGATAGATTCAAAACGGTTTCTTAAAGTATTTGTTCTATTTGCTTGAGTTCTTCGGAACTGAATGCTGTATTCTTCAAGCACATTAGATTGTCTTGCAATTGCTGTACGGAACTGGCACCGATAATGACCGAAGTAACCAGGTCATCTTTCAGTAACCAGGCTAGTGCCATTTCAGCCAGTGTTTGTCCACGTGAAGCTGCGATTTTGTCTAAAGCTTTTATTTTGCCGATTGTTTCAGGGGTAAGGGACTCTTTCTTTAAGAAACCGCCTCGTGCGATGCGTGAGTCGGTGGGGATACCATTCAGGTAGCGGTTTGTCAACAGTCCTTGAGCAAGTGGTGAGAAAGCGATAAATCCGCTGCCAGCCTGTCGTGCTTGGTCGAGTATGCCTTCTTGTTCTACTTTACGGTCGAACATATTGTATCTTCCTTGATATAACAGGCAGTGTATGTGCTGCGATTGTAGGTAGTTGTAGGCTTCTTCTGCCTTGTCTTTCGGGTATTTAGAGATACCTACGTAGAGTGCTTTGCCTTGGTGTATGATGTCTACCAATGTTTGTAAGGTCTCTTCCAAAGGTGTTTCCGGGTCATAGCGGTGGCTGTAGAAAATATCTACATATTCCAGATGCATCCGTTTTAAGCTTTGGTCGAGGCTGGCTATAAGATGTTTGCGTGAGTTCCAGGTTCCGTAAGGACCTTGCCACATGTCGTGTCCGGCTTTTGTTGAGATAAACAGTTCATCGCGGTAAGGTGCCATTGATTTTTGCATGATTTGCCCGAATGTTTCTTCTGCCGAGCCTGCTGAGGGACCGTAGTTGTTTGCTAGGTCGAAATGTGTGATTCCATGGTCGAAAGCATAATGGACGATGTTTTTACAAGTCGAAAAGATATCTATGTCTCCGAAGTTGTGCCACATTCCCAGTGATATTTCCGGCAGGAGAATGCCACTTTTTCCTGCACGCCGGTATTTCATGCCACATTCATAACGGTTTTTGTCTGCTGCGTAAACATAATTATTCATAGAGTCGTTTTTTTAAGATTATATGTAAAAATGAATGAGTATCCGATTCAGCCATTTCCATCTGATTCTGAACCATCGGCGTGTGCTGATTTGCCTGCCACCGAAGCGGAGAATGAAGTCACGGTATGTATATTTTTTGAAAGGAATGCCAGCTTCGATGAATTCGAAATGTCTGTATCCGTGTTGGCGTGAATAAGTCATGGCTTTCCATACAGCCAAGATGCCTGGATAGAGTAGGGGATAGCTTTTCCGCATTCCGGCAGAGAATAGTAAGTAAGCAGTGTCTTGCGAAAAAAGGCAGACAGAGCCGCCGATGATTTTGTTTTTGTAGCGAATGACGAATATTTGTCCCAGTTTATCTCGGGTAGGATGTTCTAGCAGGGAAATAAAGAAACGGAGGTCGGGTAGGAAACGGTGAATTTTCGAAGCATAGTATTTTCTCAGCATGGCAAAGAACTCTTCAAGGTCTTTGCGGTTGTTTACTACATCCATTTGGGCTCCGTTTTTCAGTCCGCGTGCGATCTGGCGCTTGCGGGACGGGCTGGCCCATTTGTCTAATGCAGTATGATGAATGGAATTGCGTACCCGCAACCAGCGTACAGGGAAATATCCGTTTTGGCGGAAGTATTTGTAACCGAAAAGCGATTGTTCCAAATTACGGAATTCCAGAAAGAACGAATCGTCCTGAAAACGTACCGTAAGGTAAGAAAGAAATTTGCCGAAAATGGTCTCGTCTTTCACAGCCGAGTGGAAATATTCGCCTGTCCCGTAAGCATACGTTTTGTTACATAGTCCGGTAATCCGTGCGTTACGCCGGGTAATGCAGAGTAGTTTGCCTACTGCTTTATTACCTTCCCAAGCTACTAGCAGTACCGGACGGTAACCGGGAGTTTGTTCTAATATTTGGAACAACTCGGTAGAATGAAAAACATTGGTTCCTGGAAGGTCCGGGATGTCTTTCGACTGTTCGTATATATTCACTTGGATAGCCATGATAGTGCAAAGATAATACAAAAAAGTGAGATACTGAGCAAATCACGGAAATATGATTGAAAGTTAATGATTTATGGGATTTTGGCGATTTGAGTGAGTGCCAACTGAAACCGGGAAAAAGCCAACTTGAACCGTAATTGCGTTACCAGCTCGTTACCTGAAATCCGAACGGGTAACGGAATGGAAAAGCCCGGCAAAACATGGCAAGAACTGCAATTATACAGGCAGTTGGCAAGGTTCGGGATGAAAAAGTCTTGCGGCAGATTCGATTGCTTCGGTCTGCTGCGGTTTACATACAGGCAAACAGCTCTACACAAGGTAATTTTGCAACCATAAAAAAGTAGGAACTATGAGTAGAGCGACATTCAAGATTTTATTTTACCTCAAGCGCAACGCACCGAAGAAGAACGGGCTGATACCGGTCATGTGCCGTATCACGGTGAACGGGAAAATCGCACAGTTCAGTTGCAAGCTGGACGTGGAGGAAAAGATGTGGAGCGTGGAAACCGGACGGCTGACCGGAAGGAGCAACGTGGCTCTGGAAGGCAACCGTATGCTGGACAAAATCCGCGTGGGTGTGAACAAGGCCTATCAGGACGTGTTCGACCGTGACACTTATGTCACGGCGGAGAAGGTACGCAACGAATACCTCGGCATGGGCATGAACCACAAGACGCTGCTTGCCGTGTTCCGGCAGCACAACGAGGACTACGCCAAATTAGTGGGCAAGATGAAGAGCCAACGCAGTTACTGGAAATACTGCGTGGTTTACAAGCACCTGTCGGAGTTCATCAAAACCCGGTACAAAGTGGAGGACATCGCCCTGAAAGAGCTTGCGCCCGCCTTCATCACGGACTTCGAGCTGTTCCTCCGCGTGGAGAAAGGGCATTGCACCAACACCGTGTGGTCGTACATGATGCCTTTCCGGAGCATCATCTTCACCGCCATCAACAACGGCTGGTTGCAGCGTGACCCGTTCTATGCCTACCACATCACGAAGGAGGAAACGAAACGCGGCTACCTGACGAAAGAGGAAATCACGCAGATGATAAACTGCACGTTCAAGAGGAAGAACTATGAACTGATACGCGACCTCTTCATCTTCTGCTGCTTCACCGGATTGAGCTGGCGTGACATGGCGAACCTCACGGAAGAGAACCTGCAAGTCTCTTTCGACGGTCACCTGTGGATAAAGACAAGCCGCCAGAAGACCGGTGTGGCGACGAACATCCGCCTGCTGGACGTGGCGAAGCACATCATCGACAAATACAAAGGCGTTTCCAAAGACGGCAAGCTGCTGCCTGTCCCATGCTATAACATCTGTAAATACGGCATCAAACAGGTAGCCAGACAATGCGGGATAAACAAAAACGTGACCTGGCACCAAAGTAGGCATTCGTATGCCACGACGATATGTCTTTCCAACGGCGTACCCATTGAAACGCTGTCGAAACTGATGGGGCATACAAGCATCCGTTCGACCCAGATCTATGCGAAAATCACAGCTGAGAAGATGAGCCGGGACATGGAACAGCTCTCCCAAAAACTCGCCCCGATGGAACAGTTCATCTGCCAAGCCATTTAGAAGTTGAACCTGAAAACGAAAAGAAACATGGAAACGAGAGGCATCATAACAATAGAAGAAAAGACGGTAGTCCTGCCCGATGCCGAAGTGTGGATGACGACCGGAGAAATCGCAGGCCTGTTCTATGTGCGCGGCGTGTCGGTGGAAGCCGCCATAAGGAAACTGAAAAAGGACGGCATCGCGGACGGCGGTTCATGCCGGCGCATACGGCTACAGGAAGCAAAAGGTTATACGGAGATTTACGGCATGGAAACGGTCATAGCCCTGTCGTTCCGGTTCGACACGGGGCAGGCGGCACTGTTCCGCAAATGGCTCGCCCGGACGGTGGCGTGTTCCAAGAAAGAGCCTACGGTCTTGTTCCTGCATCATCCGCATGGGGCATACTGCTGAACGGCACAGGCACGGCCTGAAATGAACATCGGGAGCGGCAACCCGCATGAGGGTATCCGTCTCCCGATGTTTTTTACTTGCCGCAAGCGTCAGTATGCCTTGCGGTAGTTACGTTCCAGTACCTTCTGGATGTCGCTCTCGCGGTAGAGCGTCTTGCCGCCGAACAGGAAATAGGGCAATATCCCCTCGTGGCGGTACTGCTGCAAGGTGCGCCGGCTCACGTGCAGCCTCCGTGCCAAGTCCCTGTCGGTGAGGTAACGCTCGCCGCCCATCGGTGGGATGTATCCGTCGGCGAGCCTGTCCGCCATTTTCAGGCTTCTCCGGACGGACTGCATGGCGTCGGCAAGTACGCCGCAGTCCTTTGTCAATACATTGTCATTCATCTTACATAGGATTTAGTGGCACACTTCAAGTGTCAGACGGACGGTTGTCCCGTTTCGGGAACGGGCAACAGCCGTTCCACATCCTCCGGCCTGTAATAGAACTTGCGTCCGATTTGGGAATATGCAATGCCGTGCCTGTCGCGCATGGCCTGCAAGGTCTTCGGGGTTATGCTCAGCATACGGCACACGTCCTCCGTGTCCATCCATTCGGCAAGGCGGCGGTCGCCGCCCTTTTCGGCAAGCGTCCTCACCCTGTCCTCCAATGCCTTCACTCCGGCAAGGAGCATATCGAAGGCGGTCTTCTCAATGATTACTATTTCCATTCTTTCAAAATTTTATCGGTTTGCCGCAAAGTTACACAGCCGTGGGCCGGAACCGACCGGGCAAGGAAACAGTGGCAGCTTGTGGCTCTTTTTATTGTGCCACATCAGGACATGACGGAAACAGACGGCTTGGAATGTCGGTTTGGCGGTTTTCCATGATAAAAATGCCCGTTGAAGCCCCTGCAAGGCGGAAAATCCATAAAAATCTCCCGTAAGTTACGGGTAAGTACCGTGCCCGCCCCATTGGAATGGCCGAATTTTGCTCCCGACAAACTGATTCACTAACAATTAAAAGATTGAGGAATATGGAAATCATCACGATGGAAAGCGCCGCCTACAAGGACATCGTAGGGCGCATCGAGGAAATCGCCTCCCATGTGAGGAGGCAAGGCATGGAGGGACAGCGGAACGATACCGCCTGCCTTCTGGACAGCCGCGAAGTGATGCGCCTGCTCTGTGTCAGCCGCCGCACGCTGCAACGGCTGCGCGACGAGAAGCGCATCGGGTATGTCATCATCCGGGGCGACTGCCGTTACCCTCCGGAAGAAGTGGAACGCATCATCCGGGAGAATGCGGTCAAGACTTCACCGGAGAAACCGGAGGAACTGAAACACAACTACCGGCTCCGCACGGGCGGAAAGGCGGGCAGGAAATGAAAGGAGGAACGGCTATGGAGTTTTTAGACAGACGCACTTTCGAGGACTGCATGAGGCAGGTGTTCAGCCGCCTCGACCGTCAGGAGGAGATGCTCTCCGCCATGCGCGGTGACGTGAATGAAAAGCCACAGGGCACCGCCTTGTTGGAAGAGGACACGATGGACAACCAAGACGTGTGCATGCTGCTCCACGTGAGCAAACGCACCCTGCAACGCTACCGCAGCGACGGGTTGCTGCCCTACCGGATGCACCGCCACAAGACCTATTACCGCAGGGCGGACGTGGAACTGTTCATCAGCACCCACATGCGGGAAATACTCCGTGACAGGGCTCAGGATAAGGCGGACAATACCAAAAGAAAATCAAATGACAAAAGAACGAACCGTAAAAATTAAACTGAAATGGAACAGAAAAAGAAAAACGAGAAAGACGTGCTGGTCGTCCGCGACGAGAAGACGGGCGAAATCAGCGTAGTAGCCGGGCTGGACAGCAAGGGCTATCCGAAGACGGCTCCGGCAAAGGCGGAACACTCGCAGGACTTCCTGCGCTTCGACCGCCACGGTGACATGGTGGACAACTTCTTCAGGAATTTCTACCGCCAGTGCAAGGAGCCTACACGTTTCGGCTTCTACCGGGTGGCGGCGGAGGCCGTGGATACGCTACTGCCGGTCATTAAGGACTTCCTGAAGGACCCTGTGGCGAACGCGGAGATACTCTCGGCGCACAAGGTGGACACTTCGGAATACCGGAAGCAGGCGGAAACGGAGAATGTAAAACAAGAAAGCGACAATGAACCCCTTAAAAAGACAGAAGAAATGGAACAGAAAAAAGAAGAACAGAAACAGGAAGTGCAACAGCCTCAAACGGCTGAAGCGCAAGATGAGCAGCAACCGCAGAAACAGGAGAAGCCGAACCTGATAGCGGACGACCAAGTGGACTGGAATGAGCTGCTCAAATGCGGCATCGACAAGGAAAAGCTTTCAGAAAAGGATTTGAAAGCCCTGATGAACTACGGCAAGACGGGACTGGTGACGGTGAAGCCGACCTTCGGCTACGAGAGCTACGAGCTGCAAGCCCGCCTCTCATTCCAGAAAATGGAGGACGGCAAACTGAAACTCACTCCCCACTTCGTGCGCCACGAGCCGCGCCTTGACATCCCCCACAACGGCTACACCTTCACTTGCAAGGCCGGTGCAACGCGCGAACCTTAACCGGTCTGACCGTTTTGTATATGCGTATGCAACGCTCGCTCTCATCAATCAGCGTCTGAAGGATGAAAAACTTGAATTTGACAAACTGACACTTTGCATTTCAAACCGCACGAGAATCACGTATTTCCGAGCACAGGACGGCTTGCTCGAAAAAAACGAAACGAAATTTCATAATTTGCAGTACCATAGGGCAATAGCGAGATGCTTACATTTAAAATAGGGTTTCAGGCAGCCTTCCGGAGCCTTTAGATAAAGAAAACTGACAAAAAACGGCATCTGTTTGCTTCAACCGCCATGTATACATTTCGCACCCCAATTTGTATGCTTTTTGCACTCAAAATACGCTCGGAAAGGTCGTTTTTAGCATATTTATACAGATTTTGGGCAAAATTCGATTCTATTTTGGCGTTTTGAAAAAAGTACTGTAAACAAATATCGAGTATTCCCATCAGTTTGTTAGCAAAACAAGGATTCTGCTAACAAGTGCGTTTGGGTAAAAAGAGGGCTCCGCCAAGGGCGGGTTACTAAATTGTAACTTCAGGAAATGGTATAAACGAACTATGAGCAGACCCTTTATCACACTGATTCTTTAGCCTTCGGCACGCAAATCTGGGAATCAATCACCTACACTTGCGAAGCTTGAACAGATCATATGCCGATGGTATGAGGTTTAAATGAATGAGCCGTGAAGATCCGATGAAACCCGCCTGTGAGGTAAATGGGGGAAAGGACGGGGACGAAAAAGCACAGGCTTGCCCATAACGGATATACGGGCAAGCCTGTGTGTAGAAAGATTCAATGCTGGGAGCGTCACTCAAGGCATTTCAATGTCAGTCTGGCGGAACGTACTCCCGGAGCTTTGGCTTCTATCTCGATGTTTCCGCCTTGTTCGCCGCTCTGCACGATGGCCGTCAGCTGGCCTGAGAAAGCGTGCATCCGTGGCAGGTGGAAGAGGTCCAGGCAGGTGGCATCGCCATTGGCTGCGGCACGGAAGCTGCCCGCTCCTTTGACAGAGAAGCGCACCAGGCGGCTGTCTGCCGGGCAGAGGTTGCCGTCCTTGTCCACCACACGCACGGTGATGTATGACAGATCCTTGCCGTCGGCTTTGAGCTGGGTGCGGTCGGGCACCAGCTCCAGATGATGAGGTTTGCCGGCCGTGCGGACGGTTTTGATGTCGGCTGTATCTCCCGAAGCCTTGTAAGCGACGACTTTCAGTTCGCCCGGTTCGTAGACCACCTTGTCCCAGATCAGGCGGAAGCGGCGTTGCAGGGCCAAGCTGTCTTTGCCCTCCAGTGCTTTGCTTTCGGCGGCAGTCAGTTTGCGCAGACGCCCTTGACTCTTGCCGTTTACAAAAAGCTCGGCCTCCGGATAGTCGGTGTAGACAAAGACTGGCGTCACTTGGCCTTCACGGCCGGGCCATGTCCAGTGGGGCAGCAGGTGCAGGGTGTGGGCCTCCTTGTTCCACAGGCTGCGGTAGAGGTAGTAGCGGTCTTTGGGGAGGGAAGCCAGGTCGATGATGCCGAACAGCGAGCTGTGGTTGGGCCAGGCGTTGGTGTCATAGGGGGAAGGTTCGCCCAAATAGTCAAATCCTGTCCACACGAACTGTCCCATCGTCCAAGGATAATCCTCGGCCAAGGCCAAGTCCTCATCGGGCACATTGGACCAGCTGCACGCCTCCAGGTCGTAACTCGATGACTGATGGTCGGGATAGGTGGCATTTTTCTTGGGAAGCGCAGGAAACTTGTACACGCCCCGCGAGCTGACCGTCGAGGCTGTTTCCGAGCCGAGCACGACAGACTGTGGCAACAGGCGGTAGGCTTCCTGATAGCGGAAGGTGCGGTAGTTGAAGCCCGGCACGTCGAGCAGGGTGGCAAATCCGTTGTTAAGCACACATGTCACTTGATCCATGCCGCAGGTGACGGGGCGGGTGGGGTCTTCGCGGTGGCAGATGCCTTGCAGAAAGGCGGCCACCTTGTATCCCTCTGCTTCGCATTGCGTGGGCACCTCGTTGCCGATGCTCCACATCACCACGGAGGGGTTGTTGCGGAAGTGGTGCAGCATGTTCACCATGTCACGTTCTGCCCATTCGTTGAAGAAGCGGTGGTAGCCGTTTTCACATTTGGCGATGTCCCATTCATCGAAAGGCTCCACCATCATCATGAACCCCATCTCGTCACAGAGTTCCACCAGCTCTTCGGCAGGCATGTTGTGGGAGGTACGGATGGCGTCGCAGCCCATGTCTTTCAGCAGGGTTAGCTGGCGGCGCAGGGCTGCCTCATTGATGGCGGCACCCAGCGGGCCAAGGTCGTGGTGGTTGCACACGCCCCGGAACTTGCGCACTTTCCCGTTTAGCACGAAACCCTTGTCGGCCACTACGGCAATGCTGCGGATGCCAAAGCGGGTGGTGTATTCGTCCACCTGTTTGCCTTCTACATAGATGCGCGAGACGGCCCGGTAGAGGTGCGGCGTCTCTGGCGACCAAAGTTTCGGATGCTCCACCAGGAAATTCTGTTCGAAAGCGATGCCGGCGTTCATGCGGCGGGTGTGGTCTTTCGTGGCTGCCACTTTCCCGTCCGGCCCGATGAGTTCGGTCACGATGCGCACTTCGCGTCCGTCGGCTCCTTCCACGGTGGTGAGCAGCTTCACCGATGCATAGGCTTCGCTGACATGCGGGGTGGTGAGATGGGTACCCCATACCGGCACGTGCACATCATCTGTCAGCACCAGGCGCACTTTGCGGTACAAGCCTGCTCCCGGATACCAACGGGAAGACTGCGGGAGGTTTTCCAGGCGAACGGCCAGTGTGTTTGGAGTGCCGTCTGTGGCCAGCAGGCCGGTCACGTCGCAGTGGAAGGCGTTATAGCCGAACGGCCAGAAACAGACTTCCTGTCCGTTGACATAGACCCTTGCCTCGCTCATGGCACCGTCAAACTGCAGGGTGACGTGCTTGTCGGCAGGTGTCTGGAAGGTGGTTCGGTACCATCCCACACCCATGTAGGGCAGGCCGCCGGTGCGTCCGGTCTTGACCGAAGCCTCCGTCTCGAAGTTTTGCGTCACAGCCACGTTCTGAAGATCGTGTTTCCGGTCGAAGGGGCCGTAGATGGCCCAGTCGTGGGGCACGCTGACAGTTTGCCAGCCGCTGTCGTCAAACGAAGGCGCAACGGCCTCGGGCACGTCACCTCGGGTGAATTTCCAGCCTTTTTCCAGTACGGTCTCCGTGCGTTGTGCCTGTGCGGGCAGGACCGACAGCAGCCATGCCGCGAGCAAGAATAAGCATTGTTTCTTTTTCATGTTCCAATCAGGTTGTAAAAATATGTGTATGCAGCAAATGTAGATAAAATCTGCGGATCCTACATCAGCAGCATGATGAATTTGTTTTTATTTAGAGAAAAGGCAGGCATGAAAGTGATGCATTCTTTTCCTTAAAGTAGCTCCAATGCTCCGCTATTATCATTTGAAAGCATCCAAGGCGATGGTGGGACGGCCGTTGTCATCAAAGGCACCCTTGAAGTAGCCGTTCCATCCCGAATAACATTGCGGCTCCCAATAGAACACTCCCAAGCAGGCCGGTATTTCCCGGCTGCGGCTCAGCAGTTCGGTCAGGAAGGCCAGGGCAGCTTCGTCCTCGTCCCAGTTCATGCCTGTCTCGCAGATCATCACTTCCTTGCCGTAGCGGGTGGACACGTCCTGCATATTGGCTACGCAAGCATCCAGCATCTCCTGCCAGTTGTCGGCATCGGGATAGAGGGACATGCCGATGACATCGTATTCCGCCCCGTTCTCTTCCAACAGGCCAAAGTTCCACTGGAACAGTCCGTTGTCATCACCGCTCTGCACGTGGACGATCACTTTGGTTTCGGGGAACACTTCCTTTGCGGCGCGGCTGCCCGTGGTGATGAAGGCAGCGTAGTTGGTCGGGTTGGCGGGGTAGGTGATGCCGTTGGACTGGATGTCGTAGGCGGCTCCGCTCAGGGTCTGGTCGGTGTCCCACAGCATGCCTGGTCCTGTCTCATTGCCCACCTGTATCCATTCCGGGGTGATGCCTTCAGCCTTCAGCGCATTCAGCACGTCTTGGGTATGGGTGCGGATGGCGGCGTGCAGCTCATCCAAGGCCAGTCCCTCCCAGGCTGCGGGCTTAAACTGGGCGGAGGGGTCGGCCCAGGTATCGCTGTAGTGGAAGTCGATCATCAGGCGGTAGCCCAACTGATGGGCGCGCCAAGCCTTGGCCAGTACATCATCCTGATTGCACCAGCCGTCTGCCGGGTTCACCCAGACACGCAGGCGGATGGCATTGAAGCCCAGTTCGCGCAGGAGGCTCATGCATTCAGTGCCGCGTCCGTCGGCGGTGTAGAAGCGGACTCCCGATGCCTCCATTTGCGTCAGCCAGCTCACATCGGCCCCTCGGACGAAGCCGCTCATGTCATATACGGGGTCTTCGGGGAAGACGGGTGTATCGTTGTCATCGTTGCAGGCAGCTGTACCTAAGAGCAGCAAGCCTGACAGAAATAAGTGTTTCAGTTTCATATCTGTCTATTTTTTATATTAAAAGGTAATGAATGAGGGGGCGACGGCTGTCGGTGATGCCGTCACCCCGGATGATTATATAGGATCTATTGGGCTGTCAGGGTGTAAGTGGCCTGTACGAGGTCTACAGTCAGCAGGTATGTGCCCGGCTCGCCGCTGAAAGGAATGTTGGGCACACTGTCCACGCCTTGGTAGAGCAGGATGCCGTCGCCGCCGCCCAGTGTGGTACTCCAAGCTTCATCCAGCACGATCTGGAAGCCCCAAGGCGTCTCGCCCGTGACCTCTACTGTGGCCGTGTAGACACCCGGTGTGTCGGTGGCGGCCAGGGTGTGCAGGTCCCAGTTGTCGTTGAAGCCGCTGTAGTAGACGGTCTGCACGGGTGTCAGGCTGTAGGTCAGGGCAGCCAGCGAGACATTCATGAAGTAGAGCCCCGGGGTGGGTGCGGGCAGGTTGGTGCTGCTCTTGAAGAGGAGCGTGCCGGCGTAGGCATCGCCCTCGGCCAATGCGTAGATGTCATTCCAGTTGTCGCGTTCGATGGCTATCTGGTAGCCCCATTCGGAGTTGACGTTGGCCACGCCGGCATACGACTGGGTGGCATTGTCATAGAGGCGCAGGTAGTTGTCAAACGTCCAGCTGCCGCTGGCCAGGTCATCCACGCCGGGTAGGAAGATCAGCGGTGCGGCTTCTTCCTCCTCTTGGCCGCCGGTCTCTACCGTAGCTGTCCAATGGGCGGGATCACTCAGGTCGATGATCAGCGTGCAGTCGCCTGCGGAGGGGATGTTGACAGTGATGTCACCAGGTTGGTCGGCCAGCATGATGGCATCCCCTTCTTGTGCAAAGGCAATGGACTGGGGTGTCGCGGCTGCATCGTCGGTAGCGCTGTTGCTGTCATACAGGCTTCCGTCTGCTGAGAGCCGGATGGTGGCCGTGCCTGCTTCAGTGGCCTGGAAGGGCAGTGTCCAGCGGTTGTTGGAACGGTCGAAGGTAAGTTCGCCTGCGATGTCGCCTGCCAGGTTCAGGGCGGGAAGCGAGAGGGCTGTCCAGTACAGCTCGTTCACATCGGCCACCACATAGTAACAGCCGGCTGGGTTGGGGAACCAGATGTTCCACTTGTTTTCGGCATCGGACAGGGTGAAGGGATTGCCATCGATTGGTGCGGCTCCCCAGATATGTCCATCGCCTTCTTGCAAGTAGAAGTTGTACCAGCCGGATACGCCGAGGAAGCCCTCGTAGTGTCCGTCAGACTGCGACGAGTAGAGGCTCATGCCGGTGGGTGCCTGCGAGTTATCCAGCACGAAGGCATGGCTCATGTCTATCGAATAAGGTGTGACACTCACGGCTACCGTATTGGTATAGACCGGTTCCATGTTGGCTCCCGAGCGGGCTGCCAGACGGAAATAGATGTTGGAGGCCACATCGGGCTGTGCTCCTACGCTTTGGGCCAAAGCATTCAGCGAGGCACCGGTGTAGGCTTTGGAGTAAGAATTTTCTGTCGTTTCGACCACATTGGAGAAATTCTCGTCCAACGAGGCTTCAAGTGCCATGGAGAGTTGTCCGCCGGGGACACCCACTTCAGGATTGCTGGCCACGAGATTGTCCGTGGACCACGCCAAGGAAAGTACGATCTTGTCGCTTTCTTCCTGAGCCAGCACAATGGCATCTTCCGAGGCAATCAGTTGGCCCGGCTCGATGCTGTTCACGTATATCTTGTCCTCATCTTTCTCGCAGGCTGCCATGGTCAGGAGAGCCAGCAGGGAGAAGAAGGTATTTTTGAATATGGTTTTCATGTTTTCTATATTCGTTTAGGGGTTAAATGGATGGTGTCAATACTAAAACTTAAGCCCTCAATACCCTTCGTTGAAAAGATTGGGGTTGGCCGTAAGCTCCGTTGAAGGGATGGGGTAGTAGTTGAAGCGGTTGTCCACGGCCTGTCCGTCGTGCGTGCCGCCTTTCCACTGCCAGAGGTAGTCGGCGGTGGTGAAACGGTTGTAGCGGATGAGGTCGGTGCGGCGCACACTCTCTGTATAAAGCTCGCGGGCACGTTCGTCCAGCAGGAAGTCGGTGGTCATCTGTGCTTCCACGATGTTGCCGGTGATGTCTCCGTAGGCCCGTTCACGCACCAGGTTCACGTAGCCTAAGGCTTCGGAACGGGTGGCTCCTTGTCCGCCGCGCACCACGGCTTCTGCCAACATCAGGTAGACATCTGCCAGGCGGAAGACGGGATAGTCCGTACATACGCCATCGGCATCCGTGTTGGAGGCAGCCTCGCCTGCATCAGTCAGGTTGGTCCACTTTACGGGGAGGTAGCCGTTGTTTTGGTCTTCCACCACATCGATGTTCATCGTCTGTCCCTCGGTGAAGAACATGGCGCGGCTGTCGCCTTCAGAGAAGAGTGACGGCAGGCTTGGACGCAGACGGAAGTTGCCCCAGCCGGAGACGGCACCATAGTCGGCGGGCACCTGGAAGGAAGAGGCATTGTTGATGGGTCCGCATACCATGTAAGTGGTGGTTCCCCAAGAGGTGGTGTGGGTGGCATCCACGGGGAAGGCGAAGATGATCTCGTTGGTGCGCAGGTGGTTGTCGGCGTTGAACAGCTTGGCGTAGTCGCGTTCCAAGGTGTAGCCGGCATTGATCACGCGCTGGCAATAGGTGATGCAGTCTGTCCAGCGGGCTTCGCCGGTGTAGACCTCGGCATTGAGGTAGAGGCGGGCCAGCAGGGCGTAGGCGGCTTGGCGGCAGGCACGTCCGTATTCACAGGCGGAACGGTCCAGCAGGTCTTCGTCGATGGCCAGCAGTTCGCTTTCCACGAAGTCGAAGATTTGGGCGGAGGTGTAGCGCGGGGGTATGTAGCTGCCCACGGGGTTGGCCTCGGTCACGAAAGGAACGTTGCGGAAGAAGTCCATGGCGTGGCTATAGGCGAAGGCGCGGAGGAAGCGAGCTTCGGCGCGGAAGTGGCGGATTTCCTCTTGTTCGCTCTCGCTGAAGGAAGCGATGCGGTCGTCTGTGGCATTGCGCAGGAACTCGTTGCACAGGGCGATGTTGTAATAGATGCGATAGTACATGTCAGAGACGATCAGGTCGTTGGCATCCCAGCTGAGGTAGGTCAGTCCGGTCATGTTGTCGCCGGCCAGCCAAGTGTAGACCACTTCGTCCGTGCCACACTCCTGCATGTTGAAGTAGTTGCGCATGTAGTCCCAGCCCTTGTTGGTGGTGAGATCGGCCGTGCCTGCTCCGCCTTTTTGCTGGCTGGCGATGGTGAAGGCCACATAGAGTTTGCCGAGTACGGCTTTGTAGTTGTCCACGCTGGTGTAGACGGTGGCTGAGGTCGGCTCTATGTGGGGATATTGGTCCAAGTCACCCACACAGGAGGTGGTCAGCACGGCGCCGGCTGAAAACAAGGCGGCGCAAAGGAGATGATATATTCTTTTCATTATATATTATTTTTTATGATAGAAAGTTGATGGTATGGTTTCTTCAGCAGCAGGCATCAGAAGTCGAAGCCCAAGGTGAGCGAATAAGTGCGCGGACGCAGATAGAACGAGGCATCCATGCCACTGGGCACTTCGGGGTCGGCTCCTGAATATTTGGTGATGCAGAACACGTTTTGGACCAGCAGGCTGGCGTTGAGTCCGAACCAGCGGCACACGCGGCCGAAGTTGTAGGAGAGCGAGAGGTTGTCCATCTTCAGGAACGAGCCATTCTCCACGTAATAGTCGGACAGGTGCTGGCGGCTTTGGAATCCCGTCTCCAGGTAGCTGTGGTGGAGGTTGTTCAGCTGGTAGGTGTTGTAGCTCATGGTCTCCCAGGCACCGGTGTTCATGGCCATGCCGTTGTAGACATAGTTGCCTACATTGGCCCGCAGGCTGGTGCTCAGCGTCCACTTCTTGTAGTTGAGCGAGGTGCTGAATCCGAAGATGAAGTCGGGTGCGGCGGACTTGTAGCGATAGCGGTCGTTGGTGTCGATGATTCCGTCGCCGTTCAGGTCGGCGTAGGCACCTTCAACAGGTCGGCCGGTTTTTTCGTCATAAAGTTGCTTATAGACGTAGAACATATAAGGTTCATAGCCCTCGCTCAACACCTGCACGCAGTGGCCGTCAATCCAGGCGCCTGCCTCGATGTTGGTCGTGGTGCCGCCCTCGACGAGGGAGAGGTTTTTCACTTTCATCTTCTGCCAGGTCATGTTGAAGCTGACATCCCATTTCCAGTCGTCCGTCTGGATCGGGGTGGCGTTGAGGCTCACTTCGATGCCTTGGCTGTCCACGTTGCCCACATTGGTCAGGATGCTCTTGTCGAAGTTCACACCGGCGGGTGAGGGCACGGTAGCCAGCAGGTCTTTGGTCTGACGGGTGTAGTAGTCGAAGCTACCCGTGATGCGGTCATCCAAGAAGCCGAAGTCAAAGCCGACGTTCCACGAGGTGGTGGTTTCCCACTTCAGGTCAGATACATAGGCTTCGGGGCGGAACGTATGGTGGTATTCCGTGCCGAACATGGCTTCCGCACCGGTCTGGCTGATGGTGTAGACAGGCAGGTAATTGTAGTTGCCGATGCCGTCTTGCTGGCCGGTCACACCGTAGCTGGCACGCAGCTTCAGGTTGCTCAGCACGGGGTTGTCCTGCAGGAAGTCTTCCTCGGTGACGCGCCATCCCAAGGCAAAGGAGGGGAAGGTGCCCCAGCGGTTATCCGGGCTGAAGCGTGAGGTGCCGTCGCGGCGGACGGTGGCCGTCAGCATGTAGCGGGAGTCATAAGAGTAGTTCAAGCGGGCATAATAAGAGAGGAGCACATGGCGTTGGTCGGAAGCCGGAATGTCGTTTTGAGAAATGCCTACGGTATTAAATTCTCCGTATGCCGGGCTGGTCGTTTTCCAGTATTGATAGTCATAGCCCACCGTAGCGTCCACGCTGCTCTTCCAGCTTTCGAAATACTTGTTGTAGTTCAGGTAGGTAGTCAGCAGGCGGTTGATGTTTTTCTGCGGACCGTATTCATAGTCGCGTCCATCGGTACTGTTGTATTGGGCAGCCTCTGCAGGCACGTAGACCTCGCCTTGTCCCTTGGCATAGTCATAGCCCAGGGTGGCGTGGAATTTCAGTTCGGGCAGGAAGTGCATCTTGTAGTCCACGTCGAAGTTGCCCACGAAACGTGAGACGCGGCTGGTGGAGTGATTTTGCTTGATGGCTCCTACCGGGTTGATCGTTCCGCCGGTCACGATCTTGCCCGTGTTGTCCGTAGCTTCGGTATATCCGCCGAATGTGTCCAAGCCGGAGTAGACGGGCAGGGTGGGGTTCCACGTGGCGGCGTTCCAGATGGCACTGGTGTTGGCAAAGCGGTTGTTGTTGAGCGAGCCTTTCACGTTTAGGGCCAGTTTCAGGTGGTCATCGAGGAAGCTGGGATTGAGCGACACACTTCCGGTCAGGCGCTTGGCCTTGTCGGTCTGCAGCAGGCCGTTTTGCGCATAGTAGCCCACGGAAGCACGGATAGGGAAGTTCTCTGCAATGCTGCCAGAGAGGCTCAGGTTGTTGTCTGTGCCGTAGGCCAGCTGGTAGACTTCATCGTTCCAGTCTGTGCGGGCGGTTCCCAAGAGGACCCGTTGGGCGGCAGTGCCTTGCGTATTGACCGCGTTCACAAACTCATCATAAGACAGCATGTCCGTCAGAGCCGTTTTGGTCTGGAGGGACTGCGTGGTGCTGAACGTGGCTTTCAGCCGTCCGCTGCCGCCCTTTTTGGTGGTGATGATGATGACGCCGTTTGAGGCACGCGAGCCGTAGATGGCCGTGGAGGAAGCATCTTTCAGGATGGTCATGCTCTCGATGTCGTTGGGGTTGATGAGCGAGAGGAAGTTGCCGCTGTTGCCGCTGATGCCGCCCGTCTCCAGAGGTACGCCATCCAGCACGATGAGCGGGTCATTGGAGGCGGTCAGTGAGGCACCGCCACGGATGCGGATGGTGCTGCCCGCCGTGGGTGAGCCGCTGTTGCTCATGATCTGCACACCGCTCACCTTTCCGTTGATCAGCTGTTCGGGTGAGGCGATCAGACCGGCGTTGAAGTCATCGCTTCGCACGTTGGTCACCGAGCCGGTCAGGTCGCTCTTGCGTGTCGTACCATAACCGATGACCACCACATCGCTCAGCATCTGCGAGTCGGGTTGCAGTTTGACTTGGATTTTGCCGTTGGCAGGTATGGCCACTGTCACTGTGGTATAGCCCACATAGGAGATTTGAAGTTCTTGGACATCGGAGGCGACTTTCAAGATGAAGTTACCGTCCATGTCAGTAATCACGCCCGTTGTAGTGCCTTTCACCACTACGCTTGCGCCGATAATGGGCAAATCGGTTTCATCCACGACTTGTCCGGACACCTCGCGGTTGCCCTGTGCCCAGAGCGGAGATGCCATTCCCAAGCAAGCAATGCACAGCAGACATACGTACAGCCGTTGTCTGAGGCTTGCGTTCCAAAGTTTGTTTTTCATAAATGTTTTTTTTAGTTGTTAGAAAAAAGTAAAAGATATATTCTGGTAAGGATTAGTGGTCTGTTTGAATGGTTCATTCCAGCCAGATTTCTCCTAACTCCAGCAGGATCTCCTGACCGGGTTCTTGCCCGTTGAGGCGCAGCTCCAGGGTCTCGATGTCTGCCGGTTTCAGCGGAAGCGATACTTCCGGATGGAAAAACGGATCCAGAAACGACGGAAAGGCAAGCGGGAGCAAGGCCGTGTCGGTCAACTTCAAGTCTGTGAGCGGAATGCGCACGATGCCTTCAGCACCGACTTGAGGACAACTGGCCATGTAGGTATAGCCCATCGAGCTGACCACTCCCACCTGCAATCCTTGCGGGATGTTTTGCAGGTGCAGGCAAAGGGTCTTGCAGGCCGTCAGGCGGTCTGTCCGGCCAGCCAGCTCTTCCTTCACGTAGCGGCGCAAGAAGCAGGTCTCCCCCTTCGCTTTGGGTGTATAGGAGAGGCAGGCGGCCTGTTTCTCCATCAGGGTCCGTTGCAGGGGATACATGTCCGCTTGGCTCCATTCGGGCATGATGAAGGTTTCGGCCGAGAAAGCCGACGCGGCATCCATCAGCAGCAAGGGTGCATCGGGGTGCTGCACGCGGGTCTCCCAGTACGTATAGTCCGTATAGTCCCAGTCCAGTGGCTCTTTGTCCGTGCCTGACGGAAACGTCTGTTTCCGTCCTCCGGCAAAGACGACGATGTTGTAGCGGTAAACTCCCTCGTTCAGTTCGGAGGCAGGCACTGTGGCCTTCCACGTATATCCGCCGGCATGCTGCATCTTGAGGTAAGGGTTGGTCTGGTTCCAAAAAGAGATGCGGTCAGTGTAGATCAGGACGGAATCCGGCTGCACCGCTCCGGCAATGAGCGCTTCCAGAGGCATGTCCTCTCCAGCATTCACACTGCTGAAAGGTCGATGTCGGACGATGAATCCTTCCTCTGCCGTCAAGCTTGAGGAGGGTTGCACGTATTCACCCAACCGGATGTTCCGCCAGAAGCTGTCCGCTGTCCACTGACGGGACGGGGTCGCCCCTTGCCGCTGCAAGAGATAAACACCGGGGCGCAGGGCGGAGAGGAGGCCGTGTGTTGCCATGTCCCGGCGTGTGTTGCCTTCGTTCAGTCCTGTCACGCTGAATGTTTCTCCTAAGTCAGGCAATGTCAGGGTCATGTCCCATGCGGTATCTATAATCTGCACCACTTTTTTGTCCAGTGATGGTTTGGCGAAGGGGTCGGACACCTGCATGGCATCGGGCATTACTTCCAGTCGCCATACTCCTTCTTCCAGCCGGTCCAGCCAATACATCCCTGTGCCTTCGTAGTCCACAACGGGAGAGCTGCCGCATCCGGCGATGGCTTTCAGCCGTGTGGCGTCTTGGGGCTGTGTGCGGGTGTTGTTGGTATAATAAAACTTTCCATCCTCGTCCAGTTCACTCAGGTTTTCGGCATAGCTCACGCGGAAACCGTGGAAGGTCGTGTCGGCGGGATAGGCGGGAAACTGCTCCCCCCTGTCTACCTGTTGCGCCACTTCGGCGGCAATCATCAGCCCCACAGCCTTGCCCGGCGTGTAGGCCGTGTTCAGGTAGTGCGTCTGGTATTCGGTGTTGTAGGCAGCCATGTCGATGGGGTCGTAGGCAAACTGCGTGATCCATTGGAAACCGGCAGACCGGAAGGTACGCACCGTGGCGGGGTACAAATAGGTGCTCCAGACGTCGCCGGGGTCAAACTCATAGACCAGCCGTGCTTTGGAGGAGAACCCTTTTACGTTGGAAAACGGAATGTCATACCGGTCTACGGCGGGTAGGAGATTGCCTGTACGGGTGCGGCCGGATACCAGGCCGGTGGGATACCATTGGTAGGTGGTGCCTTGGATGTCGGTGTCATAATAGGCTTGGACCACGTGCCCGTTGTGGCTGACGTTGTAAAACACCGGTTTGCGGTTGCCGGCACGCTTCAGGGCGCGGAGCATGGTCTCGATATAGGAACGGGTCTCGTCCAGTGTCCCGGGATGGCAAGGCTCGTTGTTGATTTCAAATCCGATGATGTAGGGGTCGTCCTTATAACTTTTGCCTGTATAGGCGTTGACGTGGCGCACCAAAGCGGCTGCATACCGCTCTTGTGCGGCGATGGCATCCGGATCTTGGTGGACGGAGCATTTATCATATAGATAGGAATAGCCGCCTGTAGGCTCGTTTCGTTCGGGGTAACCGTTGCCGAAGTTGGTTTGCAGCGTGATCACAATGCGTATGCCGCGTTCCTCCAGTTTGGAGAGGAGGTAATCCAGCAGGTCCAGATGTTCGTTGGTCAGCAGATGTCCTTCGCTGTCTGATATTTCCACGTCCCACACATGGATGCGGTAAGCGTTGATGCCCAGACGAGCCATGTGGTAGACATCGCGGTCAATGGCAGACTTGCGGTCCACGTCCAGATACCCCATCGCCCTGTAGGCGTGTGCGAAAGGCAGGGTGTAGTTCACTCCGAAGAAGGATGCCTCGGCCTTCGTGTCCGACCAGCGCATCACTCCTTGCTTGTCCACATAGACGGTGGCGATTTTCTCATCGGCTTGAACCGATGTGATGCCAGCCACGAGGCTGGCAAGTAAAAGGAAAATGTAATTTTTCATGCCATCAAATTTAAAAGTTTTCTGATGGCAAAGGTAGATACTGCCGTTTGTGTGTGAAAGCACAAATCGGACATAAAAGGATAAAAAACGGACTAATACTGCTTCGGAGAGACTCCAAACGCACTTTGGAAGCATTTGGAGAAGTAGGAATGGTTGGAAAAGCCCACCATATACATCACTTCCGCCACGGTAAATTTATGTTGCTTCAGCAGGATGGCCGCCTTCTTCATGCGGATGGACTTGATGTATTCCACAGGGGTCAGGCCGGTCAGCTGTTTGACCTTGCGGTACATCTGTTTGTTGCTGATGCCGCTCCATTCACACAGGGCGTTCACGTTCAGTTCGGATTCGGACAGGTGCTTTTCGATCAGCTGGGTGATGTCGGTCAGGAAGACCTCATCAGCCGAGGCGGCCTCCACTTCCTGGGGTGTGGCGATGGCTTCCATCCGTGCCTTGGCCTCGAAAGCATGCCGGTTGGAGAGAAGTTGCTCCACCCGCGAGAGGAGGATGTTCGGTTCGAAGGGCTTGCTGATGAACGCATCGACGTGCAGGCGGATGCTTTCCAGTTCGGTCTGCTGGTCGGACTTTCCAGTCAGCAGGATGATGGGAACGGTGGAGGCGGGGACATACTTCTTCAGCTGCCGCACCATTTCAAAACCGTCCATGACGGGCATCATTACATCCGAGATGACCAGGTCGGGCACTTTCTGCCCCACTTGTTCGAGTCCTTCCTGCCCGTTGGCCGCTAAACGGCAGCGGTAGTGCGCGCGCAGCACGGTCTGGATGAACTCTGCTGTGTCGTGGTCGTCCTCCACCACCAGCACTGTCGGCGCGTCTGCCGGGAGAGGGACCTCCTCTGAAGCAACGGTTGCCGGGACGGGGGAACCTCCGGTGGATGGGGCATCGCTGCAGGAAGCGGGCAATGCGCTCTCCACGCCTGGCAAGACGACAGTCACGGTGGTGCCCGCGCCTTCCGATGACTTCAGGTTGACACTTCCTCCATGCAGTTCGGTATAGGTCTTCACCAAGTAGAGGCCGATGCCGGTGCCGGCTGTCTTGCCTGCCGTGCGTGACGACTGGAAGAAACGTTGGAACACGTATGGCTGATCCGGCAGCGGGATGCCCACGCCAGAGTCTGACACGGAGAGCCGGACCTCCTTGCCGCTTTTGTCCAAATCGATCCGCAGTGTCACCTTTCCGCCTTCAGGGGTGTACTTGACGGCGTTGGAGAGGAGGTTGTCCAGGATGGAGTCCAGCTTGACGGCATCCATCTGGATATAGACTTCGCGTTGGGTGGACTGGAACTCAAACTGCAGTTCCTTTCCACGGGACGGGTCGTCAGCATAGATGGAAAAGAGATTGCGGGCAAACTGCACTAGCTCGATATGCGACTGGATCAGCAGGAGGTTTCGTCCGCTTTCCACCCGGTCGATGTCCAGTCCGCGATGGATGAGTGAGTTCAGCTTCATGGCGTTGCGCTGCACCTGTTCGAGCACCAGTTTCTCCTGTTTGTTTCGGATAGCGGGCAAGAGACGGCTCACCGGCGCGATGATCATGCTGAGCGGTGCTTTCAGGTCGTGGGAGAGGTTGGTGAAAAATTCCATCTTGGCTTGAGATTGCTCCAAGATCTTTTCCTTCTCCAGACGGACCAGCTTGAGGCGGTTTTTGACACGGAAGAAGTTGACGGTCCAAGCGGCCAGTGCCAGTGCCAGCAGGACATAGGCTGTCTTTGCCCACGGAGAAGCATACCAAGGCGGCAGAATCTCCACGTCCAGCAGGTAGGGCTGGTCGTTGGGGCGTCCGTCGGGGGCAAGCCTGTTGACCATCAGGCGGTGCTTCCCATAATCGAGGTTGTTGAAGGTAATGCGGTTGGCATCGGCCTGCATGACGATCCATTTGTTATCCTCTTTTCCCCAGCGGTGGATGAGGCGGCTTTTCTCTTCAGACGAATAGGGAAGGTCGGAAAATTCGAAGGCTACGTTGTTCTGATGATGCTGCAGGCGGAGGTGGCGCGTATAGCGGATGCTCTCGGCTGTTTCATCGTTGGCGGGCCGGTAGGGACGGTTGTTGACGTAAAGTCCCGTCAGGCGTAACGGGCGATGAGGGCGTTCCTCCAGCAGGCGGGCAGGAGAGGCCACGGCAAATCCGTCCACATAGCCCAAGTGGAGCAGCCGCTCTTGCGGATTATAATATAAGGAGGTGAAGCGTTGCTCGGCCACGTTCAGCCTGCGCAGGGAGGTCGCTTCGCTGTCGGCCACCAAAAAGCCTTTGGATGTGGAAATCCAGATTCTTCCCTCGGCCTCGGCCATGCAGAGCACTTCTTGGTGGAATCCGTTGCCGAAGCTCAGGGTGCGGATGCTGTCGTCCTCCGGGTCGATGCGCATGATTCCTCCCTGGAAGCCGATCCAGATGTGCCCGTCGTTGCTGCATAGGATGTAGTTGGGCGGTTGTTGGCCGTTCAGGCTTTCGGAGGCCACGCGGTTCACCCGTCCGGTCTGCGGGTCGATCTTCTGGATGCTGTTGGCGTTGTTGTAAAACAGTACCCAGACTTGTCCTCGATGATCCTGCACCATCTGGTTGACGAAAAGGCCGGAAAGCCCGTTCTCCGTGGTGTACATCTGCCGGGCCACGTAGACATCCTGCTTTTCCCGGAGCAGTGATTGTTTGTCCACCACGAAGATGCCGCCCAAGCACGTGGCGATCCACAGTCGTCCGTCGTTGTCCTCAAAAAGGCTGTAAACCCAGTTGGCGTGATAGCGGCGGGTGCTGTCTACGATGTGGTAGGGCACAAAGCGGTGGCGTTTCGCATCGTAGCGGTTGACTCCGCCGTCTGTGGCCACCCATAAGATGCCGTCGCGGTCTTCATAGAGTTGGCGGACGCGGTTGTGTGAGAGAGGAAAACGGGCGTCCCCCATTTTGTACCATTCATACGTTCCTATCGTCCGTGTGCTTGGATTGAGAGCAGACTGGGAAAACCGCATCAGCCCATTGGTGCCGCCCAGCCAGAAACTGCCGTCGCGGCTGTGGAGCATGGCGTAGAGACGGTTTCCTTTGCCCGTGCCGGTGATGGACGAGAGAGGAATGCGGCGCAGGGCGGCGTGGCTTCTCGACATGGAAATGCCATAGTCTGTCCCGAGCCAGATGTTTCCCTCGTCATCCTTCAGCATGGTCCAGATGATGTCGCTGGAGAGAGACTGCGGGTTGCGTGAGTCGTGGGTGATGTGTGCCAGTGCCTTTTGCCCGTCGTAGACGTAGAGCCCGTTGTCTGTTCCGGCCAGCAGGCAACCGTCATTGTCGAGGGTGAGCGTTTTGACCGAATTGCCTTCCACGCCTTCCACCGTCTGCACCCTTCCGTTGGTCTGGTAGTCATATCTCAGCAGGTTCCCTTCCGTGCCTATCCAGATGCATCCTCTTTCCTTGTCTTCCAGCAAAGCGTTGACAAAGAGGTTGCTTTTGCTGACCGGAAGAGAAATGGGGGTGTAAGTCGGCGTGTCGCGGGGCGAGTACCGGCAGCAACCGTCGTATGTCCCTACGTAAAGGCGTCCGTCTGCGGCTGGCAGCAAGGCGTACACGGCTCGATGAGGCAACCCCTCGCTCACGTCAGTCACCTTCCCCGAATCCGGACAATAGGTGTACAATCCATGCAGTGTGCCCAACCACCAGCAGCCGTCAAACCAGGCCAAGGCACGGATGTCTTTAGGAAAAGTGATGCCAAGGTTGGCATACTGGTCTTTCCGGTAGTTATAGATCAGCAGTCCGTTGTCTGCTCCTAAATAGAGAAAGGTGTTGTCCACCACCGCGCCGCAGTAGATGCGCGTGTTGCTGGGGGTGCCATATTGATAGTACGGACGAGAGTTGTAGCCGTCATAACAAAACAGTCCGCGGTCTGATCCGGCCCACAAGACTCCTTCTGTGTCTTGCAGTAGGCAGGTGACCACTGCTGTTTCTGTTTCTAATTCCACCCGGTGGAACAAATTGTAATCAGAAAGGTTCCCATTGGCTTGGACGGACGGTAGCTCCGCAAACAAAAGGCTCAAAAGGAATATGAATAATGTATGTATCTGTTTTTGCATGGCATGTATTTTAAGTGTTTTATTGCAAAGATAAACTTTTTTTAGGTAACAACGGGCTTCGGGGCAAAGGATTTTGCTTCTGTGATATCAAGCCAATCTGTTATTCGTATCCCGGATTCTGTTTCATGGCTTTGTTCATACCAAGTATTTTTTGTGGAATGGGGAATACGGTGGTAAAACCGCTTGTTTCGTTTTCTACCTGGGGGCGAAAACTGTAAGGACGGGTGAAAGTACCGAAACGGATCATGTCTTGACGGCGCCAGCCTTCCCATGCCAATTCCAATTGTCTTTCAGCCAGCAGGTTCTCAAGGGTAGCAGTTCGTGGCGATGCACCTGCCCGGTTACGTATTTCATTCAGTTCGGCATTGCCGTCTTCTCCGTTGCGTACTTTGGCTTCGCTTTGCATCAGCAACACGTCGGCATAGCGGAACAGGACAATGTCGTTGTTGATTAGTTTTCCGTCCTTTAGCGCGGTTTTGTCTACTTCGTATTTTTTCATCCTGGCTCCGGCGGTTTGTTCGTATGCGGTTCCAGACAGGTCAAGACTGACTTGCCAAGGTTCGTAGACCAAAGGTGTCTGCTCGTCATCCAGCAATATCGGATTCCCGTCAAGGTCTTTTACCGGACCGGCAAAATAGCAGAAATCGAAGCGGGGATCTGTATCAGGGGTATCGTATCCGAATGTTTCCAACACTTCGAGGGTAGCACTCGAACCGTTTTCGCCACCTAAGCCATACGCTTTGGCATGGTTGTAATGGCGTGAGCGGAACAGATAGATGAACTGGTTGGTATATAGTGTCTTGTCCATCGGTATGACAAAAATGTTTTCTTGCGATGATTCGTTGAAAATAGCGAAGTTGAGTGTGTAGTCTGCTTCCAGTCTGTATCCGGCCGAGGTAATCTGCCTGCAATAATATTGTACGGTTTCCCATGCGTTCAGCCGGTTGCCATCTATGTCGAAGAATAATTGTTTGCCGTCTGGCTTGTCGGAGTCTGTCCAGAGGTCATCGGCATAGATTTCTGCATTCAATGCCAGTTTGGCCAGCAAGAAGTATGCTACTGGCTGTGTGATTCTTCCGTAATAGATGCCTGGTTGGTTACTGCGTTCTTTACTTAAGAAAGGAACTGCATCTTGCAGTTCATCGAAGATGAAACGGAATGTTTGACTTCGCTTTTGTTGTTCGATGTCGCTGACATGTAGGTCGGAAGATAAGAGCAGGGGAATATTACCGAACAGGTCCATGGTATAATAATAGAACATGGCTCTCAGTGCCCGTACTTCTGCAGCATAGATACGGGTGTCTTCATCTGGATGTTTTTCTGCGTACGATTGGATTTTCTTCAGCGACTTGTTGCACAAAATGATGACTCCGTACAAGTATTCCCATGTGTCGTGTATCGCATCGTTGTTCACTCCCCACCGGTGCAGGTAAAGTCCTTGCCAGAATCCTCCATCGAACCAGTCGGCACCCCGTGTGGGCATAATGGCTTCATCGGTTGTGAAAGTATTCAGGTCGTATACGCCACGTCCGGTTCCTTGCAGTCCCTGACTGTCGTTGTATCCGCCGATATGGTTATAGAGCGACAAGACTCCGTTTTGGAATAACTCTTGTAACGTTTCGTAAGCGGTGTCTTCGTCAAGGCTGTCGCGTGGGTCTTCTTCCAGAAACTTGCTGCACGAAGGCATTCCCAACAAGAGGGAAAGCAACAAAAAAATAAAGGTATACTGTCTTTTCATAAGGCTCGTAATTAGAAGTTAAGACTAAGACTGATTGTGTATGTGCGCGAAAGCGGATAGGTACGTTTGTCGTCTACCCCTAGCGTGTTGTCTGCTAAGCTGGAGTTAATTAATGGAGTCAGTCCCGAATAGCTGCTGATGGTTCCCAAATTGTTGACAGTGCCTGCCAGGCGTACTCCTTTCAGGAAACGGGTATGTTTCAGAGGGATGGTCCATCCGATAGTCAGGTAATCGAAGTTGACATAATCGCCTTTTTCCAACCAGTAATCGGTAGCGGTCTGGTCTTTTATCATTTGTTTGGGGGCTTCTGCCAGCACATTGTAATCAGGCAGGCTGTTCATGTTCATATACGAGAGGGATGTCCCGTTGTATATTTTATGTCCGAATGCTCCGTTTATCTGTAAGGAAATGTCTATATTTTTGTAGCGGAAACTGATGTTCGAACCCAATAGCGTTTTCGGAATGGCTTGTCCGGCTATGTAGCGGTCTTCGCCATCTTCCAGGTTTACCCCGCCACCGTTCAGGTCGGCAATCTGATAAGTATATCCTCCTTTTCCGTCTGCTGCAAGTCCTTCGCAATGTGGTAAGTAAAATACGCCCAAAGGTTGTCCTACAATCTGATACACGATGTTGTTGTATCCTCCGTGTGTACCAGCACCGTTTAATCCGGCGATGGCGGTGTATTCGGAAGCCGAGACGTATTCTCCGTTATACATGCCGCTTAACGAGAGGAGTTTATTTTGTTGGAAAGTAATGTTTGCGTTGATGTTCAGTTCCATGTCTTGTGTTTTCAGTGGTGTGATGCCTATGGATATTTCTGTTCCGCTGTTCCGCATGGAACCCAGATTTGCCAGTAAGGTGTTGTGGGCAAAGGGAGGTACGCTTACATTATAGGAATAAAGCATGTCTGTGGTTTTCGAGTTGTAGTAATTGACCGAAAGCAGGAGCCGATTGCCGTATAATCCCACATCGAATCCTGCATTGAACGTGCGTTTCACTTCCCATTTTAAGTTGGGGTTGATGTTCCGGAGGTTTTCGTATGTGACCAATGGGGCATTGCCAGTAGGTGTTATTCCGTTAGGACGGACTAATGCCATGGTGGTATACGAATCGATACCTGCCTGATTGCCTGCAAGCCCGTATCCCATACGTATTTTCAGGTTGTCTATGTAGCGGAAACGTTTCATGAATGCTTCTTCCGAAATGTTCCATGCAATGGATGCCGAAGGGAAAAATCCCCATTTATGGTTTTTACCGAATTTGGATGAAGCGTCTGTACGTGCATTCAGGGTCAGTACGTAACGGTTGTCGAATGTATAGTTCACGCGTCCCAAGAATGAAACCAGATGCGGTTCTTCGAAATATGAACCGGTGCCTTCCCATGGCCGGAGTGCTCCGCCTTGCAGGTTATCGAATCCGGTTTCATCGGAAGAAAAGTTAGTCACGGTTGTATAAAATCCTTTATAAATATCTTTCTCCAGTTCGCCCAGTGCCAGTGCGTCAAAGAAATGCACTCCTTTGTGTTTGCGGTAGGTAAGCATCAGATTTCCCAAAAGTGATTCAGATTTTCGGTCGCCTCGGTAAGCCTGCCCATGTGCCCATACACTGGTAGGAAGATATTGCGAGTCTTCGCTGTCACTGTATGTGTACGAACCGAACAGAACCAGCTTCAGGTCTTTCAACAGGTGGAAGGTCAGGCGGGCGTGGGCACTAAAATATGATGTGGCATTCTGGTTGTTCACTTCCATCCACGCCAAGGGGTTTGTTATCTGGCTGGCTGTGGTTATCTGGTCCCATCCTCCTGTCTCAGGATTTTTGTGGTTGGGGTAGGTAGGGTTGAACGTTGCTGCCGAGTAGAATGTCTTTTGATAATCGAACAAGGTGCGGTTACGCTTTACTGAGCCGAACAGTCCCAGTTCGCAATCAATGAAGCCATCCAATAATTTCTGGTTCATATTCATATTCGAGGTGAATAGTTTCATATTTTCGTGTCGGACAACTCCTTCACGGTTCTGGAAGCCTAGTGAGACACGATAGTTCGATGTTTCACCTCCTCCATAAAATGCGATGTTATGATTTTGTTGCAATCCGGTTTGTTCTATTTCCTTTTGGAAGTCTGTATCATAACCTTTGTCCAGAAAGTGCAGACCGTTTTCGGTTGCCACTCTTCGATATTCTGTTCCTGAAAGCATGTCCAAGTGGCGGTAGACGTGGGCTATGCCGAAGCTTCCGCTGTAATTTATCCGTGTTTTCCCTGCCGTCCCTTTTTTAGTGACAATATTGATGACTCCCGAAGCTCCCCGAGAACCATATTGGGCAGTTTCTGATGCATCTTTCAGGATGGTGAAACTTTCGATGTCGGCTGGGTAAATGGATGTCAGCATCGTTAAGTCACCCAGTACACCGTCGACAATGATTAGCGGGTCGTTTCCGCTAGTCAGTGAAGTGGTGCCCCGCATACGTACAGATTCCAGTGCAGCCATACCGTTGCTGCTTTTCAGAATGGTAAGTCCTGCCACTCGTCCTTGGATGGCTTCTAAAGGGTTGGTGATTTGTTCTTTATTCATCTGTTGTTCGGTAATCCGTTCTACCGAACCTGAAAGGTTTATCAGGCTGCCTTGTGCATATCCGATGTTCAATACAGAATCGGGAATCGATTCCGTATGTTGTTTTTTTTCTTGTGCCGACAAGGGTTGCAGGCAAAAAGAAGAGACGATAATACATGTTGTCAAAAAGTGTTTTTCTTTTTTCATAAGCGTCTAAGGAACATGGTTTATGCAAATATATGTAATATTATCGACAATTCCTATTATTATGGATACAGATTATAAGTTTTCGGATATTGTCCCAAATTGTCCCAAATATGTGCTTGAGCCAGGACATAGACGATTTATATGCTGGTTGTGTTGGTTTTTAGAAAGAGCTGTTTCTCATAAGGGTATTTCAATAAAAAGAGGGTGTGCCGGAATTTGATACACCCTCTTTTTTCACAAACAAATTTTGTCTTAGAAGCTGTTTTGAATTTATCGTGCGATGATTTGGGATGAGTTTTTGAGGCATTTTCGCTTCTGTGATGAGGAAGATAGCGGGCTATCTGACGAAGAACAGAAGCGG
>NZ_NFJA01000039.1:0-34090 GCF_002159615.1 Bacteroides sp. An279 | reverse complement strand
CCAAAGCCCTGCAGGAACGCATCTTCACCAAACTCTTCGAAGCCGCTGAGATTGCCAAGTTCACCAAGACCGAATACGACAGCTACGAAGAAAGCCTGAAAATCTACCGGGACTGGAAAAATACCATTGATACTGCGAAAATTAAATCGAAGGAAGAAGGACGCAAGGAAGGACTGAAAGAAGGAGAAAAAATCGGTATTGAAAAAGGAGCAAAGAAAAAAGCAATTGAAATGGTACAAAGCCTGAAGGCTAAAGGAGTTGCAATCAGCATAATTGCCGAATGCAGCGGCTTGTCCGAAGAAGAAATCAATAGCCTGTAGGTTAGTTGTTAAGTTTTTGAGTTTTTAAGTTCGTAAGTCCTTGAGTTATAATTTGAACGGTGTGAATTACAAATCCGGCATGACAAGCAAGCATTGTTCTCTCCGGCATATAGCTTCATCGGTTATAAGATTAATAATCTTACAAGCAAGACAACCATGCGGTTTTTAAAAGAGGCACAGAAAATATTTACACTATGATACACGACCCCTTAGCGTGCCAACCACAATTCGGGATTCAACTTGGCGGTTTCCTTGCGAAGCTGAAAATGAAGGACGGTATTGCCTCCCTTGTCAGTATTGACTACTCCTATCACATCACGAGTCTTCAGCACACTGCCTTTTTTCACACTAACGGAAGAAAGATTACAATATACGGAAATATAGCTGCCATGACGCACCAGCACATTCGACAAACCGTTATACTGGAAAATAGCAGACACTTCCCCGTCAAAGATAGCGCGGGCATGTGCTCCAGTCTTCCCCTTAATATCAATGCCTTTATTATCCAGCCGGACGTTACGCAGACCTTGCACCTGGTATTTGCCATAATGTCCTACCACTACGTAAGGTCCAGTAATGGGCATAGGCAACCTACCTTTATTATGCTCGAATACCCCTGAAAGCCGACGGTCTTCACGGTCTACCTTATAGACTTCTACTTTTTCCGTAACCGAAGGAGCAGACGTTTCCTTATTCTCGGCAACAGTGGACTTAACTGCTTCTTTTGCTTTCCGTTCCGCTTCAGCCTTCTTCCGCTCTTCTGCAGCTTTTCGGCGTGCCTCCTCTTCCGCACGTTTGCGCGCGGCTGCTATCTCGATTTCTATCAAGCGGTCGATTTCGGCATTCAGACGGTCGGCAGACTTCCGCTGCTTCTGGAGTTCCTGCCGGATGCCCCGCTGCTTCTTCTGTAACGAAGCGAGCAATGTCTTGCGTTCTTTTTCCTGTTCTTCCAGTTTTTGCTTTTCTGCCTCTCCCTGATGTAACAACTGCTGCTTTGCTTCACGGCTGGCAAGCAAGGTCTGCTGCTTGTTTGCCACCTGCTTTTGCTTACGCTGCACTTCCAATCCTTGTCTACGCTGGTAATCAGCATATTCGCGCACATAACGCAAGCGACGATACATCTGGCTCAAGTTATCTGCCGAAAAGATGAACATCAGCTTTTCCTGTACCGACTTATTGCGGTACATATACATTACCGACTTCTCGTACTTTTTTTTCTTGTCGGCAAGTTCATGCTGCAAAGCAACCAATTCAGCCTTTACACGGTCGATTTCGCGCTGGATGACCTCCACGTCCTTCTCGACAGTCTCGACATAACGTTTCCTCTCATCGATTTGCCCGGACAGTAACGCTAGATTGTCCAACTGGCTCTTCACATCCTTCTGCGTAGACTGGAGCAAAGACTCGGAATCAGTTATCTGCTTTTGCAGAGCTGCATGCTGCTTTTCCAGTTCCCGAATCTTCTTTGTGCTCTGTGCAGAAAGCGAAACGGAAACCAGCAACAATAATCCGATTATACTCCAAAACTGCTTCATTTACTTACCAACATCTTCAATAATTCATCCACCTGCACGCGCTTATAGCGGGAAGGAACTTCTGTGCGAGCCTCCCAATTACCCCCTACATTCAGACGGGAAAACTCCATGCCTACCCCAACCTGCTTGCCGGTACCTTGTATTGTTACATACATTTGTTCTGGGAAAAAACGATCTTTCAGCAACTGAAATGCATCATATTTCCATTGCAGGGAATAAGGGGTATCAGCCAGGCCGATGTTGCTTTCTTCCAGCCATCCTTTATCTGTCGAAGTATAAAAACGGTAAGTCAGTTGCCCGCTGTCCTGTGTTTCCAGTACAGCACGTCCGTCCGCCAACGACACCCGAAAATCTCCAGCATCGGTTACAGCGACCCGTTGCTTACCCGGTACAAACAATTCGTTCAGAAACAATGACTGAAGTATGGCAAAACTTAAATCGGTATGTGCCCAACTGTTCACTTCCTCGAACGACACTTGTACATAACGCTTGTTCAGCCGGTCGAGTGCCAATATACCATCGGGCGAAATCTCCAGACGAGCTATCTCAATGCCCAGCAAGGGTGCCACCGACAATTGTATCGACTCGTCCCGCTTGAGCCGGAGGGTGGCACTTCCTACCTTCGACACACCTTCGGGAGTAGACAAGCTCAATGTTACTTTTCCGTTCAGGCTCTGCCAGACAGGCGAAAGTTCGATAACTTTTTCGATATAATCCGTTCCGGTCAGCCCGCCAATCATCGGCGTTCTGGCGACCTTCCGTGAAGAAGAACAAGACACGACGAGTGCTACTGCCACTACAAGTCCTATATAATTTATCAGTCTTTTCATGATGTTCCTTTTTAAGTGACAAGGCAATGAGTTGACACGGTTTAATCACCAAGGTATTTGAAGAATTTGTCACCTTGCTAACTTGTCACCTATTCTACATATTTTTTCAATCTTATTTTCTGTTTCAGGCGTTTGATTTCCTGCTCGGTAGGTGGAGTTTCCCCTTCTTCCACCTTCTCCATGGCATCTGCCTTTTTCCAGTATTCCAAAGCTTTATCTTTTTCACCCAGCATATAATAAATATCACCACAATGCTCCATGATGACCCGGCTCTTCTCTCCTCCATTGCGCAAAGCCTGCTCGATGTAGATACGTGCTTCGGTGTAACGACCTTTCTCGAAAAGAATCCAGGCATACGTGTCCAGATAGGTATCGTTATCGGGTTCTGCCTTTACCGTGCGGTAACTCATTTCTTCCGCCTTGTCAAGATTCTTTTTCTCTATCGAAAGATAGTAAGCATAATTGTTCAGTGTACCGATGTTGTCGGGATTATAAACCAAAGATGAATCATAAGCCGCATATGCCTCGGCAGCCCTGCCTTTTTGATGATAAATATCACCCAAGATGGCATAAAAGTCGGAAACTACTCCTTTATCGCTTTTCTCATTAACTTGTTTCACACCTCGTGTAAATACATCAAGCGCTTCGTCCAGTTCCTCTTTCTGATAATATGCCACTCCTAAATAATAATAAAATTCCAATGCTTCGGGATGGTATTCGAGCGCAGATTTCGCTATCCGGACTACTTCATCCAATTCGTTATCTTGTATTGCATAACTCAACAACTGAAGACGCGCAGGCTTGTTTTCCGGATCCAACGAAAGGACCTGTTCAAGCACCGGAACCGATTCTTTCTTCATATTCTTGGTAATCATATACTGTGCACACAGCATAGCCAGGTCGGCATTCTGCTGCGGACGTTCCAGTATGCGCCGGAACAAGGAAACGATCTGCATACTGTCTTTCGTAGTCTGTTCCGACTGCAGAATACACTGGCGCATCAGTTCCATCTTCGTATCAGAGGCTACATCATCGTTCATCAGAATGGTGTCCAGCTGAAGCTGGTACAGACTGTCTTGCCCGGTTTTTTGATAATAAGAAGCCATCGACAACACTGCTGGTGCATAATCGGGTTCTTCCTTCAAGATACGCTGATATACCGCCAGCGCCTCATCGGGTTTGTCATTGTTCAGATACACATCACCCAGGATAGTCTGGTAGCGCAGGTCATAAGGATATTCTTTCGACAAGTTCTCGATTTCGACAAAAGCACTGTCCTGTTTCCCCATCAACAAATACATCCGGAACTTTTCCATACTAATCTGTTCGGATTTGCCGTCCAGCTCTTCCAGACGGTTCAGGGTATAGATGACGTTCTGGTAACTCTTTGTCCGGTTATACAAATCGACCAGCGACATCAACGGTTCAAGGCGTGCCGGAAACTGCTCTGCCATATTTTCGTAAACGGCAATAGCTTTGGGCAGGTTCATCTTTTGTTCATAATACGAAGCCAACGTCTGTTTATACCAGAAATTGGATTCATCGGAACGCACTGCCTGCTTCAATGCCTGTTCGCCTTTTTCCTCCTGCCCCAAATACATGTAAAACTGTGAAATCTCGTAAAGCGCAGCGCCCGATGAAGGATAGATGTCCAGACAATGTTTATACAACTCATATGCCGCATCGTATTGTCCTTTTTCTTTCATCCGCACTGCCTCCAGGAAATAATAATCGTACTTCCGGCGCTGTTCGAAGCTCAGCGTATATGCCACACCTGCATCTGACTGCTTCGCCTGTTTCTTTGTCGTGCCGCAAGCTACGAACATCATCGCCATGCTTGTTGCAAATAATATATAGAATAAATTTTTCATCTGAATGTGTATAAGTTTTCAACTATAAAGCCGCCTTATCCAACCTGACAACCCGAATACCAAGGACTTTATTTTGTCCCCGTATGCCCAAAGCCTCCTGCACCCCGTGCAGTATCGTCCAATACTTCTACCTCCTGCCATCCGGCTTGTTCATAACGGGCTATCACCATTTGAGCAATACGCTCGCCATCAGTCACCGTAAAATCTTCGGTAGAAAGGTTGACCATAATTACTCCTATCTCTCCCCGATAATCAGCATCAATCGTGCCAGGTGTATTCAGCAGGGTGACACCTCTTTTCAATGCAAGTCCGCTACGAGGACGTATCTGGGCTTCATAACCTTCGGGCAAAGCTATATACAATCCCGTAGGCACCAGGCAACGTTGCAAAGGTTTCAACACAATAGGCTCATCCAGGTTGGCACGCAAGTCCATACCTGCCGAAAGGGAAGTGGCATACTCCGGAAGCGGATGCTTCGACTTATTGATAATCTGTACTTTCATTGTAAGTTTGCTCATTATTGTTTTCACCACCAGATTACACAAATAAAAATAATTTCCTTTACGATTGCATGACAAAATCTGTGTAACCAGTGATGCATTGAGTTTAAATCTTCTGCGAAAATACATATTTCGCAGGATTTATAAATACGTTTACCATTTTTTAAACGAATCTTTTATACATTTGCAAGCCGAGATCCGAAAGAATTGAAGAAATATGATGAACTGGAACCAACTGATATCAAACAAACGCTTCGGGCTGGAAGCCTTGCACGAAGTGAGAAAAGAAGACCGTACCGAATTTCAACGCGACTACGACCGACTCATTTTTTCATCACCGTTCCGCCGCCTGCAGAACAAGACACAAGTATTTCCACTTCCGGGAAGCATCTTTGTACACAACCGGCTGACACATAGCCTGGAGGTGTCGTGCGTGGGACGTTCGTTGGGGAACGATGTATCCCATCTGCTCCTTCAAAAACATCCGGAACTTGCCGGCTCACATCTTGCAGAAATAGGAGCCATCGTCTCGGCAGCCTGCCTGGCTCACGACATGGGCAACCCTCCCTTCGGGCATTCGGGCGAAACAGCTATCGGCACTTATTTTTCGGAAGGAAAAGGCCAGGCACTGAAGTCTCTGCTATCTCCCGCCGAATGGGAAGACCTGACTCACTTCGAAGGCAACGCCAATGCTTTCCGCCTGTTGACCCATCAATTCCGCGGACGACGCCCAGGAGGATTCGTCTTAACCTATTCTACCCTTGCATCCATCGTAAAATATCCCTTTTCGTCACAACTTGCCGGCGGGAAGCAAAAATTCGGTTTCTTTTTGAGCGAGCAAGCCGACTACGAACGCATTGCACGTGAACTGGGAATTATCCGCCTCAGCAATGAAGGCGAACCGATACGCTATGCCCGCCATCCACTGGTGTATCTGGTAGAAGCCGCCGATGATATCTGCTACCAGATGATGGACATCGAAGATGCACACAAACTGAAAATCCTGACCACTCAGGAAACCAAGGAACTGTATGCATGTTTCTTCAGCGCCGAACGCCTGAACCGTATCCATCAGATATGCCAGCTGGTAACTGACACCAACGAACAGATAGCCTACCTGCGCTCATCAGCCATCGGTGTACTGACCCGTGCCTGCGTGGAAACCTTCGTCGAACACGAAGAAGAAATTCTGTCAGGCAGTTTTCAGGGACCGCTCATCAAACAGATTGCCTCTCCCGTACGTGAAGCCTACAAACAATGTTCGGAAACTGCCTTTGAAAAGATATATTGTGCCAAGGACGTGCTCGACATCGAACTTGCCGGCTATCAGGTCATCACCACACTGGTAGACCTGATGATAGAAGCAGTACGTTATCCGCACAAAGCCTATTCGCAGTTGCTCATTAACCGTGTGTCGCACCAATACGACATGCAGGCACCCACTCTTTATGGAAAAATCCAAGCCGTACTGGACTACATCTCCGGCATGACCGATGTATATGCCCTTGACCTCTACCGAAAAATCAATGGAAACAGCCTGCCGGCGGTGTAGACACCTGCTATTCTATATCAAGTCTGGATTGCGCAGTTTTTCTTTCTATTACTGGGCTTTCCTCTCTCCCGATACCACCGGATTCGCTCCCGAAGTAAGATGAAGCGCTTCGGGGTGTTCACGCAGATAAGACTCGATATGGCGTACGCGCTTTTCTTCCAAGATTTCATCAACAGCAATCAAGATACCCGTTTCCTCTACCATACCGAAGCCGTCATTGATTGCTGTACCAAACATACGCATCGTAGGCGAAAGACTCATATAAGCATTGACCAAAGGAGGTATGTTATACCCCAGTTTACGCACCTCGCGGTTCAATACCCGATAATCTTCCTTAAACGTATCATAGCAGAATATATTTTTCAGCATATCCTCATCGGTATCGATTTGCAAAGGCTCCATCGGGGTAATCAGGTTGTCTTTATCAGAAAAATGTTTCTTCAGAAAATACAGAATCATGTCCCGTCCGAAACGGTTGTAGCTGGGATACATTGTCATTTTCCCGAAGAGATATTTTACATTGGGTTTGACAACGGTCAGTGCTCCCAAGCCATCCCACAAATTGTCAAGAGCAAACAATCCTTTCGAACCTGCACGGGTTGACTGATATTCAAGAGTAACGAAGGAACGTCCCAACTCAATAGTCGTAGGAAGATACTCTTTCAAGAACTTTTCGGAAAAATTGAACATGTGTGCAGTAGCAAGTACCGGTCTTCCTTCTTTATCAAATTCAACTTCATTCCCCAACAGATAACGGTACCCTCCTAAAATTTCTTCGGCATCAGGATTCCACACAATCAACTGCTGGTAAGGATTCTCCATCAAGTCATATTCGTCCAAATCAACAGATTGCCCTGTACCTCCACCTGCGGCACGAAATGCAATTTCACGCAGACGGCCGATTTCCTTTAGCACATTCGGGGCATTTTTCCAGTTTACAATGTAAATTTCGTTATTACTTTTATTGGTTGATCTCAAACGCTTGTCCGGCGTCAGTTCCGATTTCAGCAACTCCCGTTCAACCGGTGCAATAATAGCTTCCATATATCTTATTTGTCTAATTTACAGTTTATATACCAAGTCACGCACATATGCCGCCCATTCGACCGGCGACTTCGACCTGTTGAATGTCTGCCACGGAATCGGTTTTCCAATAGCGACACGGAAGGTCTTATGGCGGTTCTTGAACATTTCATCAGCCAGATAAAGCATGGCTATATTGAAACGTATTCCCAAAAACTTGCAGGCATTCGCCAGATTGTAGAAGAAATCGGAGTTCCTTCCCTCAAAGTGAACCGGCACCACATTACGTTGGGTCTCCACGCTCTTGGTCACAAAAGTCTTTTTCCAGGGCAAATCCTGAATCACTCCATGCCTCCGACGCGAACAGATGCCTGCCGGAAACATGATGATATGACTGTCCGAACGGAATCCTTCCTCAACCATACGGGGAAAATCACGTGATTGCGAACCAGTCTTGTTGATAGGAATGCACAGCGGAGCCAGTCCATGCAAGTTCATCAGCAAATCATTGACCAAGTATTTGATACGTCCGTCATAATGTTTGCCCAACAAGTAACCCAATGCTACCCCGTCTTGTCCTCCCAAAGGATGATTGGACACAAACGTACACAATCCCTCTTGGGGCAGGTTTTCCAGCCCTTCTACCTCCAGCTTGACATCCAGGAAATCCATGCATGCAGCCAGAAACTCGACTCCAGTCTTATCTTCCACGCTTCTCAAGAAACCGTTTATTTCATCTTGATGGACAATCCGCTTCAGGTAAGACACCAGGAAACGGGGAACGTATCCAGCCTTTTTCCCCGCTTTCTCTTTCAATATTTTATCAATGTCTATTAAAAAAATCGATTTTTCCGCCATTGCTTCATTCTAGATTTCTTTGCAAATGTAATTTTTCTTTTGTTAAGTTGCTCACTATTGAGCAGGAAAATATGGCAAACAATGAAAAAAACAACAAATGGAAACCCCAAATGCCTGAAAACTGCACAACAAGCTACCCCTGTGTGCACACTTCCTTGATTTTACACATTCGCTATCAAGACCTGTTGATAACTTCTTCAAAGATTTTCGACAAACCTTATATGTCATTTGCTACGAAATGTGTAATTTTACCAGCTCATAGAATAATAAGGAGAAAAAGGTAGAAAATAAGCTGCATATATGACGGACGAACAACAAACATACCACATACCTGTATTGCTTCACGAAAGCATCAAAGGCATGGAATTGCATGACGGAGGAACCTATGTCGACCTTACTTTTGGTGGAGGAGGACATTCGCGGGAAATACTGCGGTGCATGGGAATAAACAGCCGCCTTTTTGGATTTGACCAAGATGAAGACGCTGAACAAAATATTCCCCAAGACGGACGATTCACCTTCGTCAGAAGCAACTTCCGCTACCTGCATAACTTCTTGCGTTATTACGGAGTGGAACAAGTAGATGCCATTCTTGCTGATTTGGGAGTATCATCACACCATTTCGACGATTCGACACGAGGATTCTCCTTCCGGTTCGACGGGAAACTGGATATGCGGATGAACAAACGGGCAGGCATAACTGCCGCCGATATCATCAATACATACGAAGAAGAACAGCTTGCCAACCTGTTCTATCTGTATGGAGAACTGAAAAACAGTCGTAAACTGGCCGCGGCACTGGTCAAGGCACGGTCGCAAAAAACAATAAATACCATCGGTGAGTTTCTGGAAATCATCAAGCCTTTTTTCGGCAAAGAACGCGAAAAAAAAGAACTGGCAAAAACGTTCCAGGCATTACGCATCGAAGTGAACCACGAAATGGAGGCACTGAAAGAAATGCTGAAGGCTGCAATCCAGGCATTGAAGCCTGGAGGAAGACTGGTAGTCATCACCTACCATTCACTGGAAGACCGGATGGTAAAGAACGTCATCAAAACAGGCAATGTGGAAGGCAAGATGAAGCAAGATTTTTACGGAAATATCGAAGCACCGCTGCGTGCTGTCTGTAAAATAATCACGCCTACAGACGAAGAGGAAGCCCGCAACCCACGTTCCCGAAGCGCCAAGCTGCGGATTGCAGAAAAAATCGGATAAATTTATGGAGATTTGAAGACATGAAAGAAAACAGAAATACAGAACAACCCAAACAACCCCATATCACTTTCAAAAGCATCATGGGGGGAGATATTCTTGCACATAATTTTTTCAGGAGACAAGCCAATCTGCTGATACTAATTGTCTTCCTTACCATTCTATATATTGACAACCGCTATTCAAGCCAGCAGGAATTAATCGAAATAGACCGGTTGAAAAAAGAACTGACCGACATCAAATACGATGCCCTTACCATCTCTTCCGAACTGACTGAAAAAAGCCGCCAGTCGCGTATCGAAGAATACTTGTCGACTGAAAACACGGGACTTGCTACTGCAACCACCCCACCCTACCTGATAAAAAAAGAAAACTGAGATGCGTATGATACCGGGCATTAAAAATATCATGTTCCGCTACACCTTCATTGTAGTGATTATGCTGGTCTTGGCTATCCTCATCATAGTCAAGGCAGGCTTTATCATGTTTGCCGAACGGCAGTACTGGAAAGATGTAGCAGACCGTTTCGTAAAAGAGAATGTTGTCGTCCCCCCCACACGGGGCAACATCATTTCTGCCGATGGAAAACTGATGGCAAGCAGCCTGCCGGAATATAAAATCTATATGGACTTCCGGGCGGGAGGATACAAAGAGAGTGATACCTTGCTGACCAATCACCTGACCGAAATCTGCCAGGGACTGCACGAAATATTCCCCGACAAGAGCGCACAGGAGTTCCGCAAGCACATCTTAAAAGGAAGACGGAAAAAAAGTCGCCATTACCTGCTCTACCCCAAACGTATTTCGTACATCGAATACAAACAGGTCAAACAATTACCTGTATTCTGTCTGGGACCGAACACAGGAGGACTGCACGAAGAAAAGTTCAACCAGCGCAAGAAACCATTCGGCTCACTGGCAGCACGTACATTAGGCGACATGTATCCCGACATGAGCCTGGGAGCCAAGAACGGACTGGAACTTACTTACGATTCGGTATTGCGAGGCAAGAACGGCATCACTCACCGGCAAAAGGTAATGAACAAATATCTGAATATCGTAGACCAGCCACCTGTAGATGGATACGACATCATCACGACCCTTGATGTAGATATGCAGGATATCGCCGAAAAGGCATTGGTAGACCAGTTGACAAATCTGGAAGCATTATCGGGTGTGGCCATCGTAATGGAGGTGGCAACCGGCGAAGTAAAAGCCAATGTAAACATGATACGTGGCAACGACGGACATTATTATGAAATGCGGAACAACGCTGTAAGCAACCTGATGGAACCTGGTTCCACTTTTAAAACCGCTTCCATCATGGTGGCACTGGAAGACAAATATATCACACCCGATTATGTGGTAGACACAGGCAATGGGATGGTCAACATGTATGGAAGCTGGATGAAAGACTGGAACTGGTACAAAGGCGGTTATGGCGCCATCGATGTAACCCGTATTCTGGAAGTTTCTTCCAATGTCGGTGTGTCCACCATCATCGACCGTTTCTATAAAAACAACCCGCAGAAATTCGTCGACGGACTGAAACGGATGAGCATCGACAAGCCCTTGCACCTAGGCTTCGTAGGCGAGGCAAGCCCGCGCATATGGGGACCGCGCGAGAGAGACAGCATCAAGGGAGCCATGCCTTGGAGCCGCACCAGCCTACCGTGGATGAGTATCGGTTATGAAACAATGTTTCCTCCTATCTACATCCTGAATTTCTACAACGCCATCGCCAATAACGGAGTAATGGTGAAACCGAAATTCGTAAAAGCCATTGCCAAAGACGGTGAAATATTGCAGGAGATACCTACCGAAGTGATAAACCCGAAAATCTGTTCAGACACCACACTGACCATGATTCGTGCCATCCTGCGGAAAGTGGTGTCGCAAGGACTTGCCAAACCGGCTGGAAGCAAACAGTTCAACGTATCAGGCAAGACAGGCACAGCACAGATTTCACAAGGTACGGCAGGCTATCGGGCAGGTGGCGTAAGTTACCAAGTCAGCTTTTGCGGATACTTCCCTTCCGAGGCTCCTAAATACAGTTGCATGGTATCCGTTTTGATTCCCCACGGACCTGCCTCTGGAGGCTTGCAGGCTGGAAGTGTATTCAGCCGCATAGCCGAACGCATTTATGCCAAACACTTGGTGCGCGATCTGGCATACGCCAAAGATTCTACATCCATTTTTATCCCAGATGTAAAAAACGGCGATATTGAAGAAGCGGCATATGTACTACGCGCCTTACAAGTGCCCGGCAACAGCAATACCATCCCACAATCGGATGAACCCATTTGGGGAAAAGCATCCAGCACTACGGCACATGCCAACTTGAAAACGACCAATATCAACAACAAGTCAGTGCCCAATGTCATCGGTATGGGAGCAAAAGATGCCGTATTTCTGCTTGAGAGCCACGGACTGAAAGTACAGCTCTCCGGAGTAGGCAAAGTATACAAACAAAGTATCCCGGCAGGCTCTGCCCTGCACAAAGGGACAACCATCATATTGACTTTGAAGAATTAGAAATACAACACAAACATGAAATTAACAGACATTCTTACATGCGTAACTACCTGTGAAACCATCGGCCGGACAGACCGGGAAATCACAGGCATCCAGATGGATTCCCGCCTCATCGAAAGCGGAGACTTATTCGTGGCCGTAAAAGGAACACAAACCGACGGACACGCCTATATACAGAAAGCCATCGAAAAAGGAGCGGCAGCCATCGTCTGCGAACAGCTCCCCGATATATACAAGGAAGATATCACCTATATCCGCGTATCAGATACAGAAGATGCGGTGGGCAAGCTGGCCACTACTTTTTATGGCGATCCGACTTCCAAACTTGACCTGGTAGGAGTAACAGGCACGAACGGGAAAACCACCATTGCTACCTTATTATATAAGATGTTCCGGCAATTCGGATACAAGGTAGGATTGCTGTCTACCGTCTGCAATTATATCGACGGCGAAGCTATCCCTGCCGACCATACCACGCCCGACCCTATCACACTGAACCGGCTGCTGGGGCGAATGGCAAACGAAGGCTGCAAATATGCATTCATGGAAGTAAGCTCGCATTCCATAGCCCAAAAACGCATCGGAGGCCTGCGCTTCGTGGGAGGCATTTTCACTAACATCACCCGTGACCACCTGGACTACCACAAGACATTCGAAAACTACCTGAAAGCCAAAAAGGCCTTTTTCGACAATTTGCCAAAAACGGCTTTTGCACTGACCAACCTGGATGACAAGAACGGCAAGGTCATGGTACAGAATACCAAAGCACGCATTGCCACCTATTCATTGCGTACTTTGTGCGACTTCAAAGGGAAAGTACTGGAAGACGGGTTCGACGGCATGCTGCTGGACATCAATAACCGTGAAGTAAACGTACAGTTCATCGGACGCTTCAACGCATCCAACCTGCTTGCCGTATATGGAGCTGCCTGCCTGTTGGGCAAGCAACCTGAAGACGTTTTACTCGTCCTGAGTACCTTGCGCCCTGTGGCCGGACGCTTTGATGCCATTCGCTCCAAGCGAGGATATACCGCCATTGTCGATTATGCTCACACACCCGATGCACTGGAAAATGTACTGAGTGCCATCCACGAAGTATTACGAGGCAGAGGACGGGTCATCACTGTGGTAGGCGCAGGCGGAAACCGCGACAAAGGGAAACGCCCTCTGATGGCACAAGAATCTGCCAGACAAAGCGACAAGGTCATCATTACGTCCGACAATCCCCGTTTTGAGGAACCTCAAGACATCATCAACGACATGCTGGCCGGACTGAACAAGAATGACATGCAGAAAGTTTTATCCATCGCCGACCGGAAAGAAGCTATCCGCACTGCCTGCATGCTGGCACAGCCGCAAGATGTCATCCTGATAGCAGGGAAAGGGCATGAGAACTACCAGGAAATCAAAGGCATAAAGCACCATTTTGATGACAAAGAGATTGTAAACGAAATATTTGCCAACGAATAACCCGGAGAAGACATGCTATACTATTTATTCCAATATTTAGAACAGTTCGATTTCCCGGGGGCACGCATGTTCGGTTATGTATCCTTCCGCTCACTGATGGCAGTCATCCTGTCTCTGTTGATTTCCGCCATCTTCGGAGAATACTTTATCAACATGCTGAAACGCAAGCAGATTACCGAGACACAACGTGACGCCTCCATCGACCCGTTCAATGTAAACAAAGTGGGCGTCCCCACCATGGGAGGCATCATCATCATCGTTGCCGTACTGATTCCTTGCCTGCTGTTGGGAAAATTGCACAACATTTACATGATTCTGATGCTGATTACCACAGTCTGGCTGGGCACATTAGGTTTTCTGGACGATTACATCAAGGTGTTCCGCAAGGATAAGGAAGGACTGCATGGGAAATTCAAGATTATCGGACAGGTAGGACTGGGGCTGATCGTAGGTCTTACGCTTTACCTCAGCCCGCAGGTCGTTATCCGCGAAAACGTAGAGATACAACGTGACGGGCATGTAGTAGACGTGGTACATAAGAGTCAGGATGAAAAATCGACCAAAACCACCATACCGTTCTTCAAGAACAACAACCTCGACTATGCCGACATCGTGGGCTTCATGGGCGAACATGCCCAGACAGCCGGTTGGATTGTCTTTGTCATCATTACCATCTTCGTCGTGACTGCCGTATCAAACGGTGCCAACCTGAACGACGGCATGGATGGCATGGCAGCAGGCAATTCGGCTATAATCGGAGTGACGCTGGGCATTCTGGCATACGTGTCAAGCCACATCGAATACGCCAGTTACCTGAACATTATGTACATTCCCGGCAGCGAAGAGCTGGTTATTTTCATTTGTGCGCTCATCGGTGCGCTCATCGGTTTCCTGTGGTACAATGCCTTCCCGGCACAAGTATTCATGGGTGATACAGGCAGCCTTACCATCGGAGGAATCATCGCCGTATTTGCCATCATCATCCATAAAGAACTGCTGATACCGATTCTGTGCGGCGTGTTCCTGGTAGAAAATCTATCGGTTATTTTGCAAGTGCGTTATTTCCAGAAAGGAAAGAAAAAAGGAATAAAACAACGGATATTCAAGCGAACCCCCATCCACGACCATTTCCGGACCACAATGGCGCAGCTTGACCCGAACTGTACCTACTTGATTACAACTCCTCATAACGTATTCCATGAATCGAAAATCACCGTACGTTTCTGGATTGTAACCATTGTGTTGGCAGCTATTACAATTATAACATTGAAAATACGATAATAAATAATGTGCCAATAAATAATGTGCCAATAAACAATGTGGAAATGTGCCAATAAATAATGTGCCAATAAACAATGTGCCAATGGAATAATTTGCACATTAATACATTAGCACATTGACACATTTGCACATTAACACATTAGCACATTAACACATTAGCAAATTGATACATTACATTCGCACATTAGCAAATTAAATAAGAATGGCAAAGAGAATTGTTATTTTAGGAGCCGGCGAAAGCGGCACAGGCGCTGCCGTACTGGCAAAGAAACAAGGGTTCGACACTTTTGTTTCAGACATGTCGTCGATAAAGGACAAGTACAAGACAGTCCTGGACGAGAGAAACATCCCCTGGGAAGAGGGACAACACACGGAAGAGTTGATTCTGAATGCAGATGAAATTATCAAAAGTCCGGGTATTCCGAACAATGCCCCTATCATCCTGAAACTGAAAGCACAAGGAACACCCGTTATCTCTGAGATAGAATTTGCAGGCAGATACACGCACGCCAAAATGATTTGTATCACAGGAAGCAACGGAAAGACTACCACCACCTCACTCATTTACCATATTTTTAAAAAGGCAGGACTCAATGTAGGACTTGCCGGAAACATCGGACAAAGCCTTGCCTATCAGGTGGCGGAATGCAACTTTGATTACTATGTCATCGAACTGAGCAGCTTCCAGCTGGACAATATGTATAAGTTCCATGCAAACATCGCCGTATTGATGAACATCACGCCCGACCATCTGGACCGCTACGACTACAAGATGCAGAACTACATTGATGCCAAATTCCGCATCATACAGAATCAGACCGACGATGATGCTTTCATCTTTTGGAACGATGACCCCATCATCCAGAAAGAGCTGCATAAGTACGGCATACACGGCCAATATTATCCTTTCGCCGAAAAGCGCGAAGAGGGATTGGCGGCATTCACGGAGGAAAACAAAATCTATTTCACCAAGCCCATCGAGTTCAACATGGAACAGGAAGAACTTGCCCTGACCGGCACCCATAACCTGTTCAACTCCATGGCGGCAGGCATCTCTGCCAACATTGCCGGCATCCGGAAAAGCTGCATCCGCGAAGCACTGAGCGACTTCAAGGGAGTGGAACACAGACTGGAGAAAGTGGCACGCGTGCGTGGAGTAGATTATATCAATGACTCGAAAGCTACCAACGTCAACTCGTGCTGGTATGCATTGAAGAGCATGAAGACCAAAACCATCCTGATTTTGGGCGGCAAGGATAAGGGTAACGACTACAATGAAATAGCCGGCCTGGTGCGTGAGAAGTGCTGTGGACTGATATTTCTGGGACTGCACAACGAAAAGCTGCATGCCTTCTTCGACAGCTTCGGTTTGCCAACAGCCGACGTGCAGAGCATGAAAGATGCCGTAAACGCTGCCTACCGTATGGCAAAAAACGGCGAGACTGTATTGCTCAGCCCTTGCTGTGCCAGCTTCGACCTCTTCAAAAGCTACGAAGACCGGGGCGACCAGTTCAAAGAATGCGTAAGAAAACTTTAATTTTAAGTTGACAAGGTATCAGTTGACAAGTGAACAAGGTCCTGAACCGTTATTACTAAAGGTATTTAAAATCTTGTAACCTTGCCAACTTACAACCTTGTAAACTGCTACCAATTCAACGATATAGAGCCATGGATTTACTACGGAATTTATTCAAAGGAGACAAAGTCATCTGGATTATCTTCCTTCTGCTTTGCCTCGTGTCCATCATCGAAGTGTTCAGTGCCTCCAGTACATTGACTTACAAGAGTGGCGACCACTGGCGACCGATTACAATGCACATCATCCTGATGCTGGTAGGAGCAGTAGTCGTAGTCATCGTGCACAACATCCCGTGCCGGTGGTTCAAGACTTTTATCCTACTGCTACCCGTGTCATGGATATTGCTGATAAGTGTACTGGCCATTGGTGCACTGACCAACGGAGCACGACGATGGATTGACCTGGGGTTCATTCAGTTCCAACCTTCCGAACTGGCAAAAATGGGAACCATCATCACGGTAGCCTATATCCTGTCGCGCATGCAGGAAGAAAACGGTGCCAATTCGAAAGCTTTCCGATATATCTTGTACGTAACAGGATTTACATGCCTCCTCATTTTCACCGAAAATCTGTCCACAGCCGTATTACTGGCATTTAGCGTATTGCTGATGATGTATGTAGGGCGGATTCCTTTCCGCCAACTGGGAGCACTGGTAGGCATCGGAGCCGCCGCATTGTTCCTCGCCCTGGCCACCATCAAGTTTGTGCCGGCCGAAGCATGGGACGATATCGGACTGCACCGTATGGTGACATGGCAAAGCCGTCTGGACAATCACTTTGACACATCCGTCATTCCACCCGAAAAGTTCGACATCGATGCCGATGCACAAATAGCACATGCCAACATTGCCATTGCTTCCAGCGGCATCTTAGGAAAAGGACCGGGCAACAGTGTGCAACGCGACTTCCTTTCACAGGCCTTCTCCGATTTCATCTATGCCATCATCATCGAAGAACTGGGACTGGTAGGAGGAGGCATTGTAGCTTTTCTCTACATCTGGCTGCTGATGCGTATCGGACGCATCGCACGAAGCTGCGACAAGTCGTACTATGCCTTCCTGGTCATGGGCATCGGCTTCCTGCTTGTCACACAGGCCATGTTCAACATGCTGGTAGCGGTAGGCATCATGCCCGTTACGGGACAACCGCTTCCGCTGATAAGCAAAGGCGGTACATCCACCTTGGTCAACTGTGCCTACATCGGCATCGTACTCAGTATCAGCCGTCACATCAACGAACTGAAAAAGCGTGAAGCACAGGCTGCCGCCGAAGAACAGCAGGCTCAAGTACACGAAGCCGCCATTTCGCTGCTACAAAATGCAGCCGAACTGGCAAAAGAACAGGAAAAAGAAACAAAAGAAACGCTCTGAACGGTTGCCCTGCCGATGCCGGCAGGGCGATGTATTACGACAAACAAGAAGGTGACTTTCCGGCAAAGCTACAATAGCCGATTGGTTTCAGTGCACTAAAACTCCTGTTCTATAAAATTGAAACTTCAGTTTCAGTGCACTAAAACCAAAGTTTCAGCGCACTGAACCCCTCCAGAAACTACCTTACATACGAAAATGCTTCTGCATATCTTGTGCAGAACAGCAGCTTCCGATGCCCCATTCACCCTAAAAGCACACCTTCAGCCGGCAGTAGAGACTCGCATTTTCGGCTTCCAATCCCCTCCACAACGTCCCAGCAAGCATTCTGTAAAATTAGGTATAAATAATTTCGGAAAAGGCATAAATAGTTTACAAGTTTATTCCTAAATTTGCAGGAAAATACAAAGTGAAACATGAAAGAGAGTCTAAGAGTGATTATCAGCGGAGGAGGAACCGGCGGACACATTTTTCCGGCGGTATCCATAGCTAATGCCATCAGGCTACAGCACCCCGATGCCAAGATACTGTTTGTAGGTGCCGAAGGACGCATGGAAATGCAGCGTGTACCTGCAGCAGGATATGAAATCATCGGCCTGCCCGTGGCAGGATTCGACCGCAAACACCTGTTGCGCAATATCAGTGTGCTCATCAAACTGATGCGCAGCCAGCTGAAGGCACGCCGGATAGTAAAGGCATTCCAGCCCGATGTGGCGGTAGGCGTGGGAGGATACGCCAGCGGACCGACATTGAAAGTGGCTGGCATGATGGGCATCCCTACCCTGATTCAGGAACAGAACTCGTATGCCGGCGTCACCAACAAGCTGCTGGCAAAGCAGGCATCCAAGATATGTGTCGCCTACGAAGGAATGGAACGCTTTTTCGACAAGGAAAAAATTATACTGACAGGAAACCCCGTACGCCAAGGACTACTCCAGCATAACATGAGCCGCGAAGATGCCGTACGCTCGTTCCAGCTCGACCCGGCAAAGAAAACCGTCCTGATTATCGGCGGAAGCCTGGGTGCACGCACCATCAACAACTGCGTGATGCAGGGACTGGACAAAATCAGACAATCGGGAGTACAGTTCATCTGGCAAACCGGAAAAATATACATCAGCGAAGCGCGTGCGGCGGTGTCCCGTGCCGGCGAACTGCCGATGCTGCACACCACCGACTTCATTGCAGACATGGCAGCAGCCTACCGTGCCGCCGACCTGGTCATCAGTCGGGCAGGAGCCGGCTCCATCTCCGAACTTTGCCTACTGGGCAAACCGGTCATCCTGGTACCATCGCCCAACGTGGCAGAAGACCATCAGACCAAAAATGCACTGGCACTGGTGAACAAAGAAGCCGCCCTGTATGTAAAAGATGCAGAGGCAGGCGTGAAATTGCTGGATACCGCCATCGCAACGGTACAGCAACCTGACACCTTGAACAAACTGAGTACGAACATCGCCAAACTGGCTTTCAAGGATTCGGCAAACGTAATTGCCGGAGAAGTGTGGAAGCTGGCAGCAACATACAGAAAAGAACATGGACGTTAATACACTGAAAGCAGTATATTTTATCGGAGCCGGAGGTATCGGGATGAGTGCCCTAGTACGCTACTTCCTGTCGAAAGGCAAGACAGTGGGCGGTTACGACCGTACCCCGACCGAACTGACCCGGAAACTGGAAGAAGAAGGAGCCTCCATCCACTATGAAGACAACGTGGAAGGAATCTCCCAAGACTTTCTGAATGCACAGACTACACTGGTGGTATATACTCCAGCCATCCCTGCCGAGCACAAAGAACTGACCTTTTTCCGCCAGCAGGGTTTCGAAGTACAAAAACGTGCACAAGTATTGGGTATGCTCACCCGTACCGAAAGAGGACTGTGTGTGGCAGGTACCCATGGTAAAACAACAACTTCAACCTTGGCTGCCTACCTGCTCGACCATTCACACGTGGGTTGTAATGCCTTTTTGGGAGGCATCTCGAAAAACTACGGCACCAACCTGCTGCTATCGGATACGAGCGATTTCGTCGTTATCGAGGCCGACGAGTTCGACCGTTCGTTCCACTGGCTCACTCCGTATGCCAGTGTAATTACCGCCACCGACTCCGACCACCTGGACATCTACGGCGACCATGCAGCCTATGTAGAAAGTTTCCGTAAATATACATCCCTTATCCGTCCCGACGGTTATCTCATAGTGAAGAAAGGCATCGACCTGACTCCAGACGTACAGCCGGGAGTGACTGTCTATACCTATGCCACAAACGAAGGAGATTTCCATGCTACAAACATCCATACCGGCAACGGAGAAATCACATTCGACTATGTATCACCTTTGGGAAACATCAACGGGATCCGGCTGGGAGTCCCCGTCTATGTGAATATCGAAAACGGCATTGCAGCCATGGCACTGGCACAGATAGCCGGAGCTACTGCAGACGAGATAAGAGCCGCTATGCCCGGATTCAGAGGTGTAGACCGCCGGTTCGACTTCAAGCTGAAAAATGACCGGATAGTTTTTTTGAGCGACTATGCCCACCATCCGGCAGAAATACGTCAGAGTGTGTACTCCATGCGGATGCTGTACCCCGACCGGAAAATAACGGCAGTATTCCAACCCCATCTGTACACACGCACGCGAGACTTTTATAAAGATTTTGCCGACAGCCTGTCCTTGCTGGACGAAGTTATCCTGCTCGATATCTATCCGGCCCGCGAAGAACCGATAGCAGGAGTAAGCAGCCGGCTGATTTACGACCACTTGCGCCCTGGTATCGAAAAGAGCCTGTGCCATAAGGAAGACCTGCTGGATACCTTGCGAAACAAGAAACTGGACGTCCTCATCACACTGGGAGCCGGTGATATAGACAATTATGTTCCACAAATTTACGAAATACTGAAAGACCGATGATGAAACGAATTCTTATACTCTGCGTGCTGCTGGTGGTCTCCGCTTACTTGGCTGTAGCGGTCACCTTGTTTAATGCCAAACCCGCCGGACAGGTTTGCAGAGGCATAGAATTGACCATAAAAGACAGCATCGACTACGATTTCATCACACTGAAGGACGTCAATGCCCTCCTGAAACGGAAAGGCCTGTCGCCTGCCGACAAGCCCTTGGACAAAATCAACATACGCCAGCTGGAAGAAGCCTTATCACACCAGCCATTCATTGCCGAAGCAGAGTGTTACCTGACTTCAAGTGGAAAGGTTGCCATCGACATCTACCAGCGCATCCCCCTGCTGCGTGTGATGAGCAACAACGGCGACACATATTACCTGGACCATGCCGGACAAATCCTGCCGGTATCGGGCAAGCCAGTGCATGTAGCTGTGGCAACCGGATTCATCGACCGCAAATTTGCGCAAGACCAATTGTACCAGTTGGGCAAATACTTACAGACGGACGCATTCTGGAATGCACAGATTGAACAAATCAATGTCACTCCCCGGCAAGAACTGGAACTGGTGCCCCGCGTAGGCAACCAGATACTCTTTTTGGGAAAAGCCGAGGATTATCAAGAAAAATTCCGTAAATTGCAGACGTTCTATACAGAAGCGCTTAGCCAAGTAGGATGGAACAAATACGAACGGATAAGTGTAGAGTTTAATAACCAGATTATTTGTACAAAAAAAGAGAAGTAAGATATGGCAGTAACAGATTTTATAGCAGCGATTGAACTGGGATCAAGCAAAATCACCGGCGTTGCAGGCAAGAAGAATGCCGACGGAAGCATTCACATCCTCGCATACGCCAGCGAACACTCTTCTGATTGCATCCGGAAAGGCATTATCTACAACTTGGACAAGACCACACAATGTCTTGCCTCTGTCATCGGCAAGCTGGAAGAACAGTTGCAAGCCTCCATCAAGAAAGTCTATGTAGGCATTGGTGGACAGTCGCTCCGGAGCATCCGCAATACCGAGACCAAGCAACTGGATACCGAAGTGAAAATCTCGCAGGCGCTGATAGACGAGCTGATGAAGAACAACCGCGAAATGGCCCTGATGGACCAGGAAATGCTGGCTGTCGAACCTCAAGAATATAAAGTGGGCAACCAACTCACTACCGAACCCGTAGGTATCCCGACGGAACATATCGAAGCACACTATGTGAACATCATCGGGCGTAACACCTTACGGAGCAACATCCGCCAGTGTGTCCGCCAGGCGGGATATGAAGTGGCGGACTACCTGCTTTCACCCATTGTAACTGCCAACATCGTGCTGACAGCAAGTGAAAAACGTTCGGGATGCGCTTTGGTCGACCTTGGTGCCGACACAACCACCGTATCTGTATACAAGAACAACATTTTGCGTCACCTTGCCGTAATCCCGCTGGGAAGCAACAACATAACCAAAGACATCGCCAGTCTGCAAATCGAAGAAGAAGACGCCGAACAACTGAAACTGCGTTACGCCAGTGCCTATACCGAACCGTCGGAAGAAGAAGATATCAACCAGGAATATGCCATCGACGGCCGATGCTCCATCCGTGCCCGCAAACTGGAAGACATCGTGGAAGCCCGTACCCTCGAAATACTGGAAAACGTATGGAATCAAATCAAACTATCGGGTTATAGCAACGAACTGCACGCAGGCATTATCCTGACGGGAGGAGCCTCGCAACTGCCTAACCTGAACAAAGCATTCATAACAGTCACCAAGATAGACAAGATACGCATCGCACAAACTGGAAACATCGAACTGACGGACGACCATCAGGACATCACGCCTAACGGTTCACAAAACACCCTCATCGGACTGCTGGCTGCAGGCAAAGACAACTGCTGCAAGATAGACCCGCACAAAAGCCAGCTGAGCTGGATTCAGCAGCAAGAAGAAGAAGACGAGGCCCAAAAGAAAGCCGAAGAAGAGCGCAAACGTAAAGAAGAGGAAGAACGCAGAAAGAAAGAGGAAGAAGAACGCAAAAAGCAACTGGAAGCAGAACGCATCCGTCAGGAACAGGAACGTGCCCAAAAACGTTTACGCGAATGTGAAGCATTGATAAGCGAAGCCAAACGACTGGCAGAACGCAAGAAATACAAAGACGCCCTTAGTAAACTGGAAGAGGCGAAAAGCTTAAAAGTGGCTGATAAAGAAGCAGAACTGGATGACTTGTATCAGACCATAAACAAGCAGAAATCGGAAAATACGCCGTTCAAGAAACTGTTTAATTTCTTGAAAACCGAAGCGGACGAGATGATGAAAGGAGAAAACTGACAAACGTAAGAACTTAAAAAAAACCCAAAGATATGTCTGACGAAACGATTATGCCGTTCGACTTTTCGAACGGTGGTACACCCAGCATCATCAAGGTGATTGGTGTAGGAGGTGGTGGCGGAAACGCAGTCAACCACATGTATAGAGAAGGAATCCATGACGTTACGTTCGTGGTATGCAATACAGACAATCAGGCACTCAACGAGTCACCTGTCCCCATCAAGCTGCAATTGGGCAGAGAAGGCTTGGGAGCCGGAAACCGTCCCGAACGTGCCAAAGCCGCAGCCGAAGAAAGCATGAAAGACATCGAAAGCATGCTGAACGACGGTTGTAAAATGGCTTTCATCACTGCCGGAATGGGCGGTGGTACAGGTACCGGAGCCGCCCCCATCATTGCCAAGACCGCCAAAGACATGGGCATCCTGACAGTGGGCATTGTCACCATTCCTTTCCTGTTCGAAGGTAACAAGAAAATCGACCAGGCACTGGATGGTGTGGAAGAAATGAGCAAACACGTCGATGCCCTGCTGGTCATCAACAACGAACGTCTGCGCGACGTGTATTCCGACCTCAGCGTGATGAATGCCTTTGCCAAAGCCGATGATACCCTCTCGGTAGCAGCCAAGAGTATAGCCGAAATCATCACCATCCGAGGCAAAATCAACCTGGACTTCAACGACGTAAAGACGGTATTGAAAGACGGCGGTGTTGCCTTGATGAGTACCGGTTACGGCTCAGGCGAAGGACGTGTTACCCAAGCCATCAACGATGCGCTGCATTCGCCGTTGCTGAACAACAACGATATCTTCAATTCTAAGAAAGTATTGTTCAACATCTCGTACAGCACAAACAGCGACCTGATGATGGAAGAGATGAACGAAGTGCACGAGTTCATGAGCCGATTTGGCGATGATGTAGAAACCAAATGGGGACTTTACATCGACGACAGCCTGGAAAGCAAAGTTAAATTCACCATCCTTGCCACAGGATTCGGCATCAAGGACATCCCGGGTATGAACGATGCACTGAACAAGAAACGTACTGCTGAAGAACAGAAAAGACACGAAGAAGAAGAACGCATCCGGCAGATAAAAGAAAAACGCCGGGACGATTACTATACCAATGAACGCCGGAACGACAGAAAGAAGGGCAACTACAAGTATTACATCTTCACACAAGACGATTTGGACAATGATGATGTAATCAGCATCGTAGACACCACTCCGACGTACAAACGTTCGAAAACCGTTCTCGATAACATCCGCCAGCGCGCTACCGACAGTGAAAGTCTGGTACAGAAACCGCAGCTGAACGAAAACGGCTCTACGATGATTACCTTTAGTTAGGTACTAGGTTTTGGGTACCAGGTATCAGGTACTGGCTGACATAGGTTCTAAAATGTATCTAATACCTAGTACCTGACACCTAGTTCCTAGTACCTAAAAAACAACCAATTAAAAACATCATACACTATGGATTTATTCGAACAAATCAGCAATGATATCAAAGAAGCCATGAAGGCAAAAGACAAGGTGAGACTGGAAACCTTGCGCAACGTAAAGAAAGTATTCCTCGAAGCAAAAACCGCTCCGGGAGCCAACGACACACTGAGCGATGAAACGGCACTGAAACTGATGCAGAAGTTGGTAAAACAGGGCAAAGATTCGGCTGCAAGTTATACAGAAGCTGGCCGTCCCGAACTGGCTGAGGAAGAGATGGCACAAGTACGTGTTATCGAAGCCTATCTCCCCAAACAGCTTTCGGCAGAAGAACTGGAAGCCAGACTGAAAGACATCATTGCCCGTACAGGTGCCACCAGCGGTAAGGATATGGGCAAAGTAATGGGAGTAGCCACCAAAGAGCTTGCCGGACTTGCTGAAGGCCGTGCCATATCGGCAAAAGTAAAAGAACTTTTAAACTAACTTCTTAAACAGGCTCTGAGAGGGTGTATCAAAATAGAAATCGGCTTTCATTTTGATGCACCCTCAATTATTTTTATTCTTCATTTGCCTCCTTATATTCAGTAGGAGAGATTCCATACATTTTCTTAAATGCACTCGAAAAATGAGTCTGGCTGCTGAAGCCCACCGTATAAGCCACCTGGGTTACCGTAATGTCTTTCTTCTTCAACAACTCCGCTGCCTGAATCAAACGGATATTACGGATGAAATCACTGGGAGTCAACCCCGTCATTCCCTTAATACGGCGATGCAAATGTGTACGGCTCATTCCCACTTCCTGCGTCAGCATCTCCACACTGAGCATCGGATTATTCAGGTTTTTATTAATCACCTTCATAATACGGTCCATCAACATTTCATCGCTACTTTGTAAGACGATAGGGGCTCTTTTCCCTTCTTGAGTCGAACTGCCCGAATATTTGCCTTTCAAGCGGATACGGTTAGCTATCAAATTGCCAATGAGCGTATGCAATTCTTCCACACTGAAAGGTTTGCCCAAATAAGCATCCGCTCCTTGTTCCAATCCTTCTATCCGATTGGCAAATTCGGTTTTCGATGTAAGCAGAATCACGGGAATATGATTGGCAAATACTGCATCCGCGTGAAGATTATTAATCTTACGCCGTGAAGATTATTAATCTTACAGCATGAAGATTATTAATTAGGGTATCCAGTTTAATGTTCCCAATTTAGCCCACATTTTTGAGCTGTTTGGTGCGTACTGTAACCCAGTTTGTGGACATGTGATTATTAGCAAAAGTATCAATGTCCTTTAGTTTAACATTACATAAGCGCTCTTTGAAATTAAATGTCTTAGTGGCAGATTTGTTCTCTAGTTTTGCGTGTAACGGTATAAACAGGACAAAAGGAGTTATGCCATACAGTTTGTTTGGCGACTTTTTTTGTTTGAAAACACCGAATGTTGATTCAATGATATCAGAAGAGATGTTGCGTGATTCATAAATATCATTCAACTTCTCTTCCTGCTGTTTAAGGTATTCCAAAATCTTGATTCCAAACATAGCTCTACGGTTGTTTGCATTGCCTATTATGTGCCGCGTAATATAATTCTTGCATTTCTTACTGTTAGCAAGATTAAAGCCTTCTGTTTTACAGATTGTTTCTATGTGCTCAACAGCAGCAACGGCGGTCTTCAATTCAACCAATAGCTCCTTATAATCAAGGACAAAGGAGTATGCATCCTGCATTTCCTTTGGGAGGCTAGCAAAACAACCAAGCATCTTGTTGCCCCAATCAACCCATGAGTTCATATTCATGAATCTGGCAATACTACGCATATTGGGTGGTAAAAGATAAGCCTTGTCTGTAAGATGATATTGCAATCTGACCTTTCCAAGAATAGTAGTAAAGTTCACGAAATCAGGCTCGTTGCCATAAGCATGTTTCAAACATGTACCCATGGCATGACTGATGTCGATATGGTGCAACAATCCCGATTGCGAAATTCCGTTTGTGAGATTATGGGCCTGATCGCTGATTACATATTCAGGTTTAGCCCCGTTCTTCTCAATGGACTTTTCAATCTCTTGCTTGATGTCGTCTCCTTTAAAGCAACCGCAGGATTTCATGCTGACAACCGTAACGTCCTCATGCTTAAGAGGATGTCCGGGATGTTCGGCGGAAACGCCCAGAATCAAAAGAAGTTTCTCCCGATTGACCATAATACTTTCGTCAATGATATACGCAAACTTTTTATCAGTAGGTTTATTATCATTTTCGTAAGTGGATAATCCCAGCTTCTTCATCCAATTCTCTACGGTATTATAGCATGGAACCTTGCCGCATTTTCCTTCAAGCACTTCGTTGAAAATTTCCAGAATCTTAACAACGGTGCGGAGGCCGCAGTTGGTACGAATGTAAATCAATACACAAAGTTGAACAATCAGAAGAGAGTATCTATGTCCGGGAATATGTTCGATAACAATTTCATTTGTTCTTCGGTCACAGTCACGGTCTTTACGTCTTTTTTTTTAAGTTCCTTTCTCGCTTCTTTAAACTTAGCCTCTTTGGCTGCTTTTTGAGATTTCAGTTTGGCATTTTCTTTACGAAGACGTTTTACCTCTTCTTCCAGGGTCTCTTTATTGGATTTTGAATCTGATTTTTTCATTGTTTTCAGTTACTTAATTATTCTACTAAACTGCTAAATATCAATGAAATACACAAATTTTCAAAAAACTATTTTGCCTGCTAAAGTGTTAAATTTCAGAGCATAATATGAACAATAACAAGGGCGTTTGATACTGCTTTTTTAGGAACGTAGAACTGGACACACTAATTATTAATCTTACAAGAAACGCAGTTAGCAGACTGTTGAAACGTAGAGAAGTAAAAGCACAAGATTGATTAACCGGACACAGAAAAACAATCAATAGTCAACATGCATAAAATCGAAAAACGTAAACAAAAAAACACCATGAAACAACTGAAATCTTTTCTATTCCTGTTTCTGGCAAGCACACTTTTCTGGGCTTGCTCGGACGATGACACCGTAAACAAAAGCTTGTGGGGCGACTCGTATGCCCGTTTCGTACGCAACGCCATGACAGTAACCTCAACCGAGGGCACTGCCGAAGCCATCATCGACTGGCAACAATCAACCTGGGAAATCACTTTGGGAGAAGGCAATATCGTGACCAATGTAACCCCCACATCGGGCGGTGACAACAACGGTGAGCACCAATTTACCAAAGTAACCCTGACCTGTAATGCCAACACTTCGATGGACACCCGTACACAGGTTATCCGCCTGACCGACCGCAACGGGACAACCACCGAGCTGACCATCACCCAAGAAGGTGCGGGCGGCATTGCACTGACCGTAGACCCGGCGGTCAAATACCAGCCGGTAGCAGGTTTCGGCGGCATGTATGCAGTCAGCATCTGGGGCACTCCCACTATTACAGCCGATGAAATGAACAAGATGTATAGTCCGGACGGACTGGGATACTCCATCCTGCGCCTGATGATTTATGCCGATGAAACCCGTTGGGCAGATGACGTGGATGGTGCTAAAATCGCACAAAGCCACGGTGCCACCGTATTTGCCTGTCCGTGGAACATTCCGGCAGAATGGGCAGACAAAGTGGACGATAAAGATCATCTGAAGCCGGAACATTACACGGCATACGCCGACCATCTTATCAAGTATATCAATTTCATGAAACAAAACGGCGTGGACATCTATGCCGTTTCGGTACAGAACGAACCCGATATGGACTTTACTGCCTGGACACCGCAAGAGGTGGTAAACTTCCTGAAGCAGGAAGGCGCACGCATCCGCGAAACCGGTGTGAAGCTGATGTCGCCTGAAGCCTGCGGCTACCAGCCCGAATATACCGATGCCGTACTGAACGATGCAGAAGCCTTTGCGCAGACCGACATCGTAACCGGACACCTCTACCAAGGATTCATCGACTTAAGCAGCGATTACGTGAAAGGCCGCCACGACTATGTATGCGGACTTTATCCGCGTCTGGGAGGCAAAACCTGGTGGATGACCGAACATCTTTTCAACGACGGAGAGAAAGAAGAAGACCCGTCGATGTGGCAATTCCTTAACTGGGACTACAACTTCTCGCATCTGGCAAAAGAAATCCATATGTGCATGGACGGCTATTGCAGTGCCTACTTATACTGGTACCTGAAACGTTTCTATGGCATGATAGGTGACAACGACCCGCGCAGTCCGGTAGCCGAGGGTGAAATCGCCAAGAACGGATACATCCTGGCTCACTACGCACAGTATGCAACGAACACAACCCGTATCGCCGTGACTTCGGGAAGCGAGAACATCGATGCCACCGCATACATCAACGAGACAGGCAACGAAATAACTCTTGTCCTCCTGAACCAATCGGACCGCACACTGAGCATACAAATCCCGATGGACGGTATCAGTCAAGCTACTGCGGTAGAAACCAGCGAGACAAAAAATATGGAAACCATTGATGTCAACGTAACAGGAGAATCCGTATCTTTGTCCATATCCGGAGAAAGCATTGTCTCGGTACGGATAAAACTTTAACATTGAAAAGAACAAATATTTTGAATCATCATGAATGTACGTAAATCTTATCCCATGAAAGCTGCCTTGGCATTTGCTTTCGGACTGACTCTTGCCACTTCTTGCGGGAGCCAGCAACAACCAAGCCTAGACCCACAACTGATGGGTACGGGTAATCCTTACCTGCCCTTATGGGAACACTTGCCCGACGGAGAACCCCGTGTATTTGAAGATCCGGACAACCCGGGAAAACTTCGTGCTTACATCATTGGCTCGCATGACCTGCGACTGGACAGTTATTGCGGTGCAGACATCCGCATGTGGTCGGCACCTGTGGAAGACTTGACCGACTGGCGTGATGAAGGCCCGATATTCACTTACGAAACGGAAGGCCAATGGGACGTGATGTATGCACCCGACCTTGTAGAAATCAAACAAAAAGACGGTAAGAAAGTTTACTATCTCTATCCGCACAGCCGAGGTGCCAACCGCGAGGCAATGGTATGCAAAGGTGACCGGCCTGACGGTCCGTTTACTCCTGTCAACCTGAATGAAGACGGCACACGCACAGTACCGGGCAGCATTTTGGGCTTTGACCCGTCTATTTTCATCGAAAACATTTCCGACCCGAAAGACCCGGATTATGAAATAGGTTTCCGTGCTTACGGCTTCTGGGGCTTCCAGCGTTCACTGGCTGCCCAATTGGACCAGCATACCATGTATTCTGTACGGCCAGGTACCGAAATCATCCCTTATTTCATCCCTGCCAGCTTAAGATATGGCGAGATACGCGACCCGAAGGGAACAAAATATCCGGCACTCTACAAAGAACAGAAACCGGAAGATTTCAACTTCTTCGAAGCATCGTCTATCCGACAAGTAGGTAACAAGTATGTGATGATTTTCTCGGGCTATTCCGGTCCCGACTACGGATTGGGAAGCACTAACTCGACCCTGCGTTATGCCTTCGGCGATACTCCGTTAGGTCCTTGGCGCAGCGGAGGTGTACTGGTAGACTCGCGTGGTGTGGTACTTAACGAAGATGGCAGCAAGCTGCAGACCACCAATGCCGCACACAACACGCACGGCAGTCTGCAGGAAATCAACGGCCAATGGTATGTATTCTATCACCGTCCTCCTCGCGGATTCGGGTTTGCACGCCAGGCGATGGTGGCACCTGTCACCATCCAATGGGATGAAAAACCCGTGGCAGAAGGAGGCAAAGTAACCATTCATGGCTACGACCCGTATGCCCCCGACAGCATCTGGCAGGCGCAGGCAAGTAACGGAGATACCTATACCGGTGCCGAAGTTACCTCGGAAGGCTTCCAGATATTCGGAATGGACCCCTACAAATATTATTCTGCCGGCTACGCATGCTACTTGTCGAATGTAGGCAGCCAACAGGATGCATGGGACATCTGGAGCAACGATATGCCTATCAACGTAAACGGTGGCGACATCATCGGTTACAAATATTTCGGCTTCGGCGGACTGTACCAAGCTCAAAAAGGCCTGAAGCCTTTTGCCGGTTCCAAAGAGTATGACAAGACTTATTTCAACCTTTTCCTGACCGCTACAACCTCATCAGCCTTCAAAGTAAGCGTATGGCTGGACGGTCCATGGGACAATGACGTGTGGAAAGGCAAGAAAATAGGTGAAATCACCGTTCCGGCAGGTTCGAGCCAAAGCGAAGTGACCAAATTCACACTGGACGTGACTGATGCCGTAAAAACACTCGACAAGAAACATGCCATCTACCTGGTAGCGGAAAGCGATGCTGAAGGACAGGTATGTGTATTGCAGGGACTGGGATTCAGTGCCGATGAAAAGACTTTGGTTTATCCTGCTGCACCGGCTGTCAGCATCCAGGTCAATGGCGAGGAAGTAGAGTTGCCTACCGTTCCCGTCCGTTCTACCAATGCCAACGGTTATACGGGATACGACCAATACGAAGCGACTTATACGCTTCCGGAAGCAACAGAAAGCGTACCTCAAATCACGGCAGCTTCGAACAATCCGGATGTAAAGATTGAAATCACCCAACCGGAAACCAAAGACGGCAAGGCCATCGTGAAGTTCGACTACAGAGGTGTTGTGAAAACATATACTGTGATAATGAATTAATGTCAGTCAGGAGTTATACCATGCACAAATTAATGCCGCGTGAAGTATAACTCCTGAACAAAGTGATAACAGTTAACAGCCGCTGTGTTCAACCAATAAAACATGAAACATGAAAACACGGAAATTGATTTTAGCAATTGTATTTTCGGGACTGACGGCAATAGCCGGCTATGCCGAAGACTTGAAATTGTGGTACAGCCGTCCGGCTACGGAATGGACGGATGCCCTGCCTATCGGAAACTCGCGGATGGGAGCGATGGTATATGGCGGTACGGAACGGGAAGAACTGCAACTGAACGAAGAAACGTTTTGGGCAGGAGGACCACACGATAATAACAATTCCCTTGCCCGTTACGTGCTCCCTACGGTGCGCCAACTGATATTCGAAGGGAAGACTTGGGAGGCACAACGGTTGTGCGATGCCAATTTCTTTTCGGGAAAGAACGGCATGAGTTATCTCACCCTGGGAAGCCTTTTCCTTGATTTTACCGGACACAAGGACGCGACAAACTATTACCGCGACTTGAACATCGCCAACGCCACAGCCACTACCCGTTATGAAGTGGACGGAGTGACTTATACCCGCACGGCTTTCGCTTCGTTTACCGATAGCGTCATTGTGATGCGTGTGCAGGCAGACCGGAAAGGCGCTTTGGCTTTCCGGCTTGCTTACGATAATCCGCTGAAGCACGAAGTGAAAACCGAAGGCAACAAGCTGTCGGTGGTTTGCTACGGCAAAGACCAAGAAGGAGTAAAGGCAGCCCTGCGTGCCGAGTGCAGGATACAAGTGATTACCGACGGCACCGTAAGGGCTTCGGGCAAAACGTTGGAAGTATCGGATGCAGGTGAAGCTGTGATTTATATCGCTGCGGCTACCAATTACGTGAACTATCACGATGTAAGCGGCGATGCGGCGACACGTGCAGAAAACCGCTTAGCCCAAGCTGTGAAAGTGCCCTATGAAAAAGCACTGGCTACCCACACCGCTTACTACCAAAGCCTGTTCAACCGGGTACAGCTGACGATTGGCGAACAGACAGACGAAGTTTCCCGGAAGGAAACCGATATACGCATCCGCGATTTCAACCAAGGCAAGGACCAGACTTTACCTGTACTGCTTTTCCAGTACGGACGCTACCTGCTGATTTCGTCTTCACAACCCGACGGGCAACCTGCCAACCTGCAAGGCATTTGGAACCGCAGCGTAAACGCACCGTGGGACAGCAAGTACACCATTAACATCAATACGGAAATGAACTATTGGCCTGCCGAGACTACTAATCTAAGCGAAATGCACCAACCGCTGTTCGCCATGCTGAAAGACTTGTCGGAAACGGGAGCGAAAACAGCACGCGAAATGTATGACTGCCGGGGATGGGTAGCACATCATAATACCGACTTGTGGCGCATTGCAGGCCCGGTAGACTTCGCCGCTGCAGGTATGTGGCCCAGTGGCGGATTCTGGCTAAGCCAGCATTTGTGGCAACATTACTTGTTTACGGGCGACCTGACGTTTTTGCGGGAATATTATCCGATATTGAAAGGCGCGGCATTGTTCTGTCTGGATTTCCTTGCCGAAAACCCGAATACCCGCGAATGGGTCATTGCCCCTTCAGTGTCACCCGAACACGGTCCGGTAACAGCAGGATGCACAATGGATAACCAGTTGGCATTCGATGTGCTTTCGAACGCACTGCGCGCTTCCTTGGCTGTAGGCGACGAGACAAGTTTCCAAGACACGTTGCGGCAGACGATTGACCGCTTGCCACCGATGCGGATAGGCAAACACGGCCAACTGCAAGAGTGGACAGAAGATGCAGACAATCCGAAAGACGAACACCGGCACATTTCGCACCTCTACGGACTGCATCCCAGCAACCAGGTATCGCCCTACAGCCACCCCGAACTGTTCCAGGCTGCACATACCACGTTAGAGCAACGGGGCGACAAGGCTACAGGCTGGAGCATCGGCTGGAAAATCAATTTTTGGGCGCGGATGCTTGACGGCAATCATGCATTCCGCCTGATTAGCAATATGCTGCAGCTCTTGCCGAGCGATGCCGAAGCAAGCCAATATCCCGAAGGACGCACGTATCCCAACCTGTTCGACGCGCATCCGCCTTTCCAGATAGACGGAAACTTCGGCGCAACAGCAGGCATTGCCGAAATGTTGTTGCAAAGCCACGACGGAGCGGTACATCTGCTTCCGGCATTGCCCGATGTATGGAGCAAAGGTGAAGTGAAAGGCCTGGTTGCCCGCGGCGGCTTCGAAGTAACGATGAAGTGGGACAAAAGCAAATTGCGTGAAGCGGTCATTCTGTCGAAACTGGGCGGCACATTGCGTGTCCGTTCGTATGTGCCGCTGAAAGGCAAAGGCTTACACGAAGCCCAAGGTGAATGCCCGAACCCGTTGTATGCTCCCGCAGCCATCAAAACCCCGCAGGTATCACCTGAATTAGGCACTCCTGCCAAACCTGCCCTCCGCAAAGTATACGAATACGACATCGATACGAAACCCGGAAAGCGTTACCGCCTGATAATGGATAACTGATAATGGCTCGAAAGGAGTTAGAAGGAGTTAATGCCAATAGCGCAGAAGTATTGGCTTCTATCTCCCTCTAACTTCTTGTCGGCTAAATCGGACATTCATTGAGAAGCTGTTTTGAATTTATCGTGCGATGATTTGGGATGAGTTTTTGAGGCATTTCCGTTTCTGTGATGAGGAAGATAGCGGGCTATCTGACGAAGAACAGGAGCGAAAAGGACCAAAAAATCGCCCAAAGCACACACGAAAACAGATACATCAAGCCAAGAAAAACT
>NZ_NFJA01000038.1:0-34748 GCF_002159615.1 Bacteroides sp. An279 | reverse complement strand
TGACGAAGAACAGGAGCGAAAAGGACCAAAAAATCGCCCAAAGCACACACGAAAACGGATACATCAAGCCAAGAAAAACTTTTTGGAGAAATTCAAAACAGCTTCTAAGAGCCTGTCCTTTTATGGAATGTTCTTCAAAACCTTATTCCATTTATTGATATGCTTCCTGCCTGTTGTCATTCTGCTGTTTTCCTATATCCGACTCCTTATAGAGGATTTTAGTGCCAAGTTGCATATCGCAAAACGCAGGAAATCAGAGAAGTATGATGCAAATAGGTGGACTTTGTTCCGGTGGAAATCAAGTCCACCTATTTCACCTGTTTTTATTGCCCCATTTTGCCCCGAAATGCAGGTGGGAGATAAAAGAAAAACCGCTGATAATGATTGATTATCAGCGGTTCTCATTGTTTTGCTTTTTGTTTGAGTGATCCGCTTGGGGCTCGAACCCAAGACCCCAACATTAAAAGTGTTGTGCTCTACCTGCTGAGCTAGCGAATCAAACCTGTTTTGCCATCATTTCTGATTGCGGGTGCAAAGATAGACACTTTTCTTGAACTGGCAAAACTTTTGAAGTTTTTTTTCTGATTATTTCATTTTTCGGTTCTTTCCCCGACCTCCTTACTCTGTTTCCCTACCAGATTTCCCTCGTAACGCTTTTTGGTAACATCTCCGGCATAAAGGCTCGTATTCTTCTTTTTCGCCAAGCAACACACGCTTGTCATCCGCTACCGTGCGGTGAGAAATATATGCCAAATCACCACATTTCACACAAATAGCATGCACTTTCGTCACTTCATCGGCTATGGCACACAATCCGGGTATCGGACCGAAAGGAACACCTTTGTAATCCATATCCAAACCGGCGATGATAACCCGTACCCCGCGGTTAGCCAGTTCGTTGCAGATACCTATCAAGCCTTCATCAAAGAATTGTGCTTCATCAATACCAACCACATCAATTTCGGAGCCAAGCAAAAGAATGCTCGCTGATGTTTCTACCGGAGTTGACTTAATGGAATTATTATCGTGTGACACCACTTCCGCCTCCGAATAGCGTGTGTCGATAGCTGGTTTGAATATTTCTACTTGTTGGCGAGCAAACATTGCACGCTTCAGGCGGCGTATCAGTTCTTCAGTTTTACCCGAAAACATCGAACCGCATATCACCTCAATTCGTCCACGACGAAAAGTTTCTTGTGTATGGTCTTCTGAAAATACTACCATGATATGATCTTCTGTTTGAATAATTGCGGTTGCAAAAGTACGTTTTCTAAAGCAAAAAAGAATACAGTCCAGACTAAAAAACGATGTTTTAGGCTAGAATAATACAACTTCTGTTAAATAATGGAGCAAATTAACACATACAATCAAAAACTTTCTACCTTTGCTATATTATAAATGACAAATATGGGTAAACTGTATGTAGTACCTACTCCAGTAGGCAATTTAGAAGACATGACATTGCGTGCCATACGGGTGCTGAAAGAGGTCGACTTGATTTTAGCGGAAGACACCCGCACATCGGGTATTCTGCTGAAGCACTTCGAAATCAAGAACGCTCTGCAATCTTACCATAAGTTCAATGAACATCAGGTACTGGAGAGCATCATCACGCGGCTCAAGGCTGGAGAAAACATCGCCTTGATATCGGATGCAGGCACGCCAGGCATTTCCGACCCAGGATTTCTGGTTGTCCGCGAATGCGTAAGGAACGGCATCGAAGTGCAATGCCTGCCGGGGGCAACAGCCTTTGTTCCGGCATTGGTAGCCTCAGGACTGCCGGATGAACGCTTCTGTTTCGAAGGTTTCTTGCCTCAGAAAAAAGGACGGATGACACGTTTGAACTCACTGGCAGAAGAGACACGGACGATGATATTTTATGAATCTCCATACAGGCTGGTAAAAACCTTAACCCAATTCGCCGAACTTTTCGGTGAAGAACGGCAGGTTTCTGTTTGTCGGGAAATTTCAAAAATACATGAGGAAAGCGTACGAGGGACGCTTGCAGAAGTAATAGCGCATTTCACCGTTGCCGAACCTAAAGGAGAAATAGTAATCATACTTGCAGGGAAAGAAAAATAAAAGTATAAATTCTAAACAGATAAGAAACTATGAAGAAAGTTGTTTTATTTTCGCTATGCGCAGCAGCCTTATTGGCTTCCTGTACAAATTCGGGGCAGAAAAAAGACGCATTACAAGTTCAAAACGACTCATTGATGCTGGAATTGTCTAATCGGGATGCAGAACTCGATGAGATTATGGGAGCTTTCAACGAGATACAAGAAGGCTTCCGCGAAATTAATGAAGCCGAAAACCGTGTTGACTTGAAAGGTGATGCAATGGAAAGCAAATCGAGTGCAGAGAAAATCAAGGAAGATATCCGTTTCATCAGCCAGAAATTGCAAGCCAATCGTGCACGAATTGCAGAACTGGAGAAACAGCTGCAAAATAGCAACTACCAGTCTGCACAACTGAAAAAAGCAATCCAGAACCTGACCGCTGAACTGGAATCGAAACAAAAGCAAATAGAAACCTTGCAGGCAGAACTGGCTTCGAAAAACATCCGCATTGCTGAACTGGATGAAGCTGTAGCCGACTTGAACAAAAACGTAGACGAACTGACGGCAGAAAATGAAGCCAAAACGGAAACTGTAGTGGCACAAGACAAGGCACTGAATACTGCCTGGTATGTATTCGGAACAAAATCGGAACTGAAAGACCAGAAAATCCTGAAACGTGGAGATGTATTAAAAGATAACGAATTTAACAAGGATTATTTTACTGAAATTGATATCCGTCAGGACAAAGAAATCAAACTTTACTCCAAACGCGCTGAACTGCTGACTACACATCCTGAAGGTTCATACGAACTGGTAAAAGATGACAAAGGACAGTTGACTCTGAAAATCACAAACCCCAGCCAGTTCTGGAGTGTATCACGCTATCTGGTTATCCAAGTACGTTAACACGGCTCATATTAAATTAAACAATGAATTGTGCCCGATAAATGTTGGGCACAATTCATTTTACATGTTCTCTCACACCAACACTTAGGAGTTGTTTTGAATTTCTCCAAACAAAATTATCCAATCTGATACAGCCAAATACCTAAGTTTATCTTTATTTATCCAAACAATTATTCATTTTATAAGGTAAGTTCTCATTTTTTTTAGCTAACTTGCAATCCGAAATCAGCATAAACAAAAACAAATGAGAAAAATCTGTTTGCTTTTCATACTTTGGGCATGTGTATGCTTGACCGGAAATGCCGGAACGCAGGCAAGTGAGACAAAAAAGGATACAACCGAAATTTACATTGAGAAACAACTGGACAACCGTTGTTTCACGGTAGATGTATCGATGGCTTATCCCATGCGGGGAAGGAGTATTCCGTTGACAAGTTCTTACAGCCTGAAGATGAAAAACGATTCGGTAGACGTATATCTTCCCTATTTCGGAAGAGCTTACTCGGTGCCTTACGGAGGTGGAAAAGGCTTACATTTCCAATCGGAAATTACGGGCTTTTGCCTTGAAAAGAAAAAGAAAGGATACGAAGTCCGCTTTTCTTCGAAAACCGAAGAAGATGTTTTCGATTTTTATCTCGACATTTCTACAGGAGGTTCTGTAACGGTTTCTGTCACGATGTACAACAGGCAACCAATCCGTTACAGTGGAGAAATAGTGGCCGAAGAAATGCAATAATAAATAAAGATATCCGTTTTTATGGAAAATAACCAATACTATATTGACCGGCTGGAAAAGAAAAGCGTAAAACCTACTTCCATACGTCTTTTAGTATTCAAGGCAATGGTAGAAGCTGAACATCCGGTTTCGTTGCTTGACTTAGAGACAATACTCGAAACGGTTGATAAATCAACTATATTTCGTACCTTAAACACTTTTCTTGCCCACCACCTGATACATGACATCGAAGACGGCAGCGGGTCGCTGAAATACGAAATCTGTTCGGGAGAAAATGCATGCAGCATTGACGACATGCATACGCATTTTTATTGCGAAGTGTGTCACCGTACATTCTGTTTTAAAGGAATACACATTCCTGTGGTAAATCTGCCCGAAGGTTTCGACATGCACAGCATCAACTATATGGCGAAGGGAATCTGCCGCGACTGTACTCGTCAACGCAGGCAAGCGAATAAACAACCAATCTAAATATCCATTTAATTAAAGTAAAAACATTATGAACGAAATTTTCAGTATTGCCGGAAAAGTAGCCGTCGTAACCGGCGGCTCCGGTGTGTTAGGGAGTAATATTGCAGAAGGTTTTTTACGTGCCGGTGCTAAAGTAATCATTATCGGTGCCCACAAAGACCGCGTAGATGCAGCTGTAGAACGCCTGAAACAGACAGGAGGTGAAATAAGAGGTACAGTATGTAACGTACTCGACATTGAAAGTCTGAATGCAGTAAAAGACGAAGTACTGGCCCAGTGGGGACGAGTAGACATTTTGGTCAATGCCGCAGGAGGAAATATTCCAGGTGGTACACTGACAGTAGACCAAAACATCTTCGACATGAAAGTTGAAGATTTGGACAAAGTGGTTGACCTGAACCTGAACGGAACGGTTTACCCTTGTCTGGTGTTCGGTGAAATCATGGCAAAGCAACAGAGTGGTGCTATCGTTAACGTTTCTTCGATGGCTGCCTACGAATCCATCACCCGTGTACCTGGTTATTCAATGGCGAAAAGTGCTGTAGAAAACTTTACACGCTGGATGGCACAGGAAATGGCAATCAAGTTCAGCGAGAAAATCCGTGTCAATGCCATCGCCCCCGGTTTCTTCATCGGCAACCAGAACCGTGCCATCCTGATTAACCCCGACGGTTCGCTAACTGACCGTAGCAAGAAGGTCATTGCCAAAACCCCGATGCGGCGGTTTGGTGATATTTCTGAACTGAACGGTGCTGTACAGTTCTTATGTAGTGATGCTGCCAGCTTCATCACGGGTGCTGTATTGGCTGTAGACGGCGGCTTCAGCGCATTCAGCGGCGTCTGATTAACTACAGGTGTACTCACCATTACAAATTTATAAATCCTATGTGTTTCGACATATAAAAAATGAAAGTCTGCAAACCCCAATCAGCACATGATAAGTTCAAAACAGTTTCTTCTATGCGAACATTCAAAAAAAGAGGATAATCTTCTTCAACGAAGAGGATTATCCTTTTTCTGAATCAGTACTGCCAAGAAATTTAGCACATCATTTCAGCTCCAAAGGCACGCCACGGTAAAAGTCTAGTATTTTGAAGCGGAAGATATAGTTGTATTTCGCCTGCAGCTGATCGGACACCGCACGCATCCATGCCGTGCGCGACTCATTAAACTCGGTAGCATTCGCCTTGCCATTCATGTAACGTTCTTTCATTAAGTCGAATGAGGCCTTAGCAGCTTCGGCTGCAGTACGGCTACTGGTGTATTGTGTCTGAGCACTTAACGTATTATAATACGCCTGTTGTATTTCCTTGTACAAAGTTTTTTTGCTATCTTCCAGTTGCCATCCCAACGTAGTTTGTTGGATGCGTGCACTCCGTACACGATTGCGCGTTGCCAGACGGTTGAAGATAGGGATGCTCAATGTCAGCCCCACATACTGGCTAAAATTATCTCGCAGCTGTGAACCGAAGCCTGCATTGTCCATGCCTGACATTTTATAATAATTAGTACTCAACCCTGCTCCTAAACTCAGCTGAGGATAGTAAGCACTTTGTGCGATGCGGATGCTCTTTTGTGCTCCTTCCAAACGATATTGCGCCGCCTTGATGACAGGCTTTATCAGCAAGGCATCGGCATAGATTTCAGCAGGTGGAAGCGGGGTGCCCAAATTCTCCACGGCATCAGTTTGGGGCGAAACGATAGCAAATCCGTCAGGAGAAGGTAACTCAAGCAGTTGACTGAGGTCAAGCAATGCCAACTGATAGTCGTTGTCTGCCTGCACTGCCGACAACTCATCTTGAGCCACGCGTGACTTAGCCTCATATAGTTCCGACTCCGAGGCCTTGCCATTTCGGAAATAAGCTTCGCGCTGTACCAGCATTTCACGGCTGAGGTCGACCTGTTCGTGCGCCACACGTGCCAATTCGTCATTAAACAAGACCTGCAAATAACTGGATGCCACTTGTATACTGACATTTTCTTTAGCAGCATTCAGGTCTTCAAGAGCAGCCTGCAGGTTAAGTTTCGAGAGGGCAATGTTGTTAGGAATCTGCAATCCGGTAAAAAGCGGCACACTGGTAGAAAGGCTGAAGCCTGTATTTTGGGTATTGATGCTATTGTAAGTATTGTCTGCCTGCAAACTTCGGCCGAAGCTAAAAGAGTGCGATGCACTTCCGTTCAGATCGGGCAGACGGCTGTTTTTCGCTGTGCTCAGTTCTATCTTGCTCTGCTCGGCAGAAGCTTCCTGCTGCTTGATGGTTAGGTTATGTTCGATGGCATAATCAATGCATTTCTTCAATGTCCATGCCTGCTGAGCATGCACAGGCATACACATGGCTCCTATCCCTATAAATAAATAACTGAATTTCATCATCGCGAATATTTATTGGTCTTCTATTTTCAGTCCGCGAACCTTGTCACCGGACTTTAATCCTTGTTTCACTTCCGTATCGATGCCATTACTGATACCTGTTACGATTTGCTGGCGTTTGAACTTCTGGTCAGGCACACTATCTGTCAATACATAAACAAAAGTAGAATCACCGCTAAATTCGACGGCACTTTCGGGAACAGTTAACGCGCCGTCAACATGTTGCAATTCCATCTCTGCATTGGCGCTGTACCCCGAACGGATAGTCACACTATCGGGCACATCGATAGCAGCTTTGATTTCAAACTGATTGGCGCCATTATTTTCTGTACTTTTAGGAGATATATATTCCAATACGGCATCAAACTTCATATTCTGTAAGGCTCCTAAGGTGATTTTTACTGGAATCCCTTCGCGGATACGTCCCACTTCAGTCTCATCTACATTTCCACGGAATATCAAGTCACTCATATCTGCCACAGTAGCAATCGTCGTTCCGTCATTGAAAGTATTACTCATTATCACCGAATTTCCCACCTTGATAGGTACATCCAATATCAATCCGGTAATCGTAGAACGTATCAACGTACTACTGAATGAAGCACTGTTTTTCGTAATGCCTTCTTTCACGATTTCCAGATTGTCTTTTGCTGCCTGAAGTTCTTCACGTGCCTGCTTGGCAGCAAGCAACGTCTTTTCGTATTCTTCATTACTTACCAGCTTACCTTGGTAAAGTTTTTCCATACGTTCCAAATCGATTTCCGCCTGTTTGCCGTTCATCTCTGCCAGCCGGACCCGGCTCTCTGCTGCATTAAGTGTGCCCAGTTCAGGAATCACTTTTACTTTGGCAATAACCTCACCTTCTTTCACGGTCTGTCCTGCCTCTTTATACACTTCAGCTATGATACCCGATATTTGTGGCTTGATTTCCACCTCGTCACGTGGCTCTATCTTTCCCGTGGCAACAGTAGTCTGTACCAAGTCTTTGGTTTCTGCCTTCAACACTTGATAACTCACTTTTTCCGGCTGCGATTTCTGATAAAGAAATACAAATGTCCCAATAAACACAATGGCTATCAGAACCAGTACAGCAATTTTCATAAACTTCTTCATATAGGTTATGGTTTTTATTTGTTTCTTTTTTTGTTCACTACAGATTACACAGATAAAAAAGATTTCCTCGTCTGTGCACTCTTATGGCAAATTTTCTATTCCCGTTTTTATTTTTAAAATCAGTGCAGTCTGTGGTAGGCGTCACTCGTCACGAATCGCATCAATCGGCTTTACCGACATTGCACGATAAGCAGGAGCCAGTCCCGCAAGCAAGCCAAGGAAAAGCAAAAGGACACATGCCCCGACAGCTTCCCAAAAACTAATCAAGAAATGCGTGGGTGCATTCGGCTCGGAAGTTCCTACCTCGACCACATTCAGCAAGAAGACTGCAAAAGCAATTCCCGCCATACCGGCAAGGATGGTCAAAACCATGCTTTCTGAAAGAATCTGTTGCAGAATATCATTCGGCCGGGCACCGATGGCACGGCGGATACCTATTTCCACCGTACGTTCTTTTACCGTTACCATCATGATATTGCTCACACCGATGGCACCTGCAAGCAGGGTACCTAATCCTACCATCCATCCCAGGATACGGATACCCGAAAACAAATTGTCCATCATACTGAACATAGCCTCTGCATTCACCTGTATCATTGCCTGGCTGTCATCGGGATGAATGTAATGCGCACGTTTCACCACTTGTGCCACTTTCTTTTCCACCTCGCTGATAGAGTATCCCTTGCGGGCGGTATAACACAAGAGTTGCACCTTTTGCCCGAAGTTATAGTTTTGCTGCATCGTAGTGAAAGGGATAGTCACAGAAGTTTCCGAACGCCCGTTTATAGAAATATTCCCCGATGAAACACTTACTCCAATTACCTGATAATAGATGCCATTAATCTTGATGAACCTTCCACACGGATTCTCCTTACCGGGAAAAAGCGTCTCGTAGATACGTTTTCCTATGACACATACCCTGCGCCGGTCTTTCACATCCATGTCATTCAAGTATCGTCCGTAAGTAATCATCGGTTCCTCTATCTTGCCATATTCGGGATAAAGCCCTTTCAATGTTCCCGAAATTTTCTGCTCATTATAAATCACGTCCACTCCCCACTTTGCCAAGCTGGGAGTAATAATATCTACTTCGTTTACACTCCGGCGGACACGGTCTACATCACTATTTTCCAAATCCCAGTACCGTCCTTGCTGGAATCCTTTATAAGCCTTGCTGGTCTTGTTCGCACCCATGAATCCTGAATTGGTGGCAAATCCTTCAAATTCCCGCGAAAGCATCTGCTGCATGCCTTGCGCTCCCCCCATCAGTGCAATGAGCATAAAAATCCCCCAAAAGATACCGAAAGCTGTCAGCAAACTGCGGGTTTTGTTACGGGTAATGGTAACCAATATCTCTTCCCAAACATCTAAATCGAACTGTTTCATAACTTAAATATTTCTCTTGTCAATGTACTAGTCTGCCCTCAATGCCTCTATCGGACGGATTTTTACAGCTTTCAATGCAGGAAAAAGTCCAGCTAATGTTCCTGCAATAATCAATGTCAAAGTAGCTTCAATGGCAATGGAAAGGTCGACCGTCGGATTTTCAAAGAAAGTCATTGAAAACACTCCCATATCCATGGTCTGCTTACCTGCCACCATGTTCATATACTCGGTCACCGCTATACCTGCTACCATGCCAAGGTATCCGAAAAAAGTCGTGATGGTCACACTTTCTGAAATAATCAGCCGGAGAATCGACAAAGGCTTTGCTCCCAACGCCTTACGAATACCGAACTCGTGCGTACGTTCGCGTACCGTTATCAGCATAATGTTGCTCACGCCCACAATGCCGCTTAATAAAGTAAAAATTCCGATTACCCAAATGGCTATATGCAAGATCTTTGTGGCAGTCTGCTGCTGAAGGTATTGCGTGAAGCGGTTCCATATCCAAATGGCACTGTCGTCAGACGGGTCGAATTGTTTCTGGCTTCCCAGCATACGGCGATAGTCGGCTTCGAAAGCATCATTGTCGGCTTCGTTTGTCAAGCCCTTGGTGGTAAACGTAATGTTGTCAATACTGTCTCCCTTACTGTACACCGTCTGTAAGGTAGTAAAAGGTACAAGCGCAGTAGGCGAGAAGCTATTCTGGTCCTTATAGACCCCGACTATCTGATAACTGACTCCGCTGGCATTGACGTATTTTCCTATTGCATGTCCTTGCGGAAAAAGCATTCCTACAGTCTTTTCATGGAGAATCATCACTTTGCGGCGTTCTGCCATATCGCGTTCGTTGATGAAACGCCCTTCTTTCAGTTTCATTGCTTCCAGTTCTGGATAATTGGGAAATACCCCATCCACCCCTATGCTTAAAAACTCTTTGCCATAGGTTAGAGTGACATCGCTCTGGCTCACCGTAGCCCCCGTAGCAATGACATGTTCGGGAAAAGCCGTAGCACTCAACTCCCGGTCACGGTTATCCAGTGAAATGCTTCTTCCTTCCTGCATGCCTTGAAACGGCTTTGAAGTATATCCCGGATAGATTTTCATCGAGTTCATTAGCATATCTTCCGATTGTCCTTCGAAGGCATGTATCAGTCCGTTGCCTGCACCCAGCAACACAATAAGCATAAATATCCCCCATGCCACCGAAAAGCCCGTCAGAGCCGTGCGCAATTTATTACGCATAATGGTGCCATATATTTCTTGTATTAAGTCTACCATAAGATTACTTATTTCATGAAACCATTTTGTCCGAAAGGTGAAGCGTTATGGTCAATGTTGTCTTCAATACGTTCAATGACGCCGTCTTTGATATGGATTATCTTGTTCGTCTGGTTGGCCACGCCACTCTCGTGCGTCACCACCACGATGGTCAGTCCCTCCCGGTCATGCAGGTCTTTCAAGATATTCATCACTTCCACCGAAGTCTTGCTGTCCAGTGCACCGGTAGGTTCATCAGCCAAAATAATTTGCGGCTTCGATATCAAAGCACGCGCAATGGCCACACGTTGCTTTTGCCCGCCCGAAAGTTCGTTGGGCATATGGTGTGCCCACTCTTTCAGTCCCAGCTTGTCGAGGTATTCCATAGCCAGTTCGTTCCGTTTCTTTCGGTTCACACCTTGGTAGAAAAGCGGTAGGGCCACGTTCTCCATGGCATTCTTGAACGAAATCAAGTTGAACGATTGAAAAATAAACCCGATCATCCGGTTGCGGTATTCGGCTGCACGCGTCTCGCTCAGATTTTTGATAAGCACATCATTCAGGTAATATTCACCCGAATCATAATTGTCAAGAATGCCCAATATATTTAATAAGGTGGATTTCCCCGAACCTGAAGCTCCCATAATAGAAACAAATTCTCCCTTCCCGATAGTCAAATCAATGCCTTTCAACACATGAAGCGGAGCTCCGTTATGGTAAGTTTTATTGATATCCTTTAGTTGTATCATAATGTAAAATTTTGGTTTTTCTTTCGTTTTTATGCCCTTTAGACGTTGCTAAGATATAAAAAGTTACGCAACAGCTTAAATAAATTCATTAAAAATTTGCTCCGTTGTGCCCGATTGCTTACTTTTGTTCTCATAACTAACCTTTAAACGATTTAATGTCATGGCAACAAATATGGAAAAACCCTACGTAGTAGGTATGGACATCGGTGGAACAAACACCGTGTTCGGTATTGTTGATTCACGCGGAACCGTACTGGCTTCCGATTCTATCAAGACACACCAATTTGAAAAAGTAGAAGATTACGTCGATGCCGTATGCGAGCAGATGCGTCCGTTATTGGAACAATTCGGAGGTTCCGACAAAATCAAAGGGATGGGTGTAGGTGCGCCCAACGGCAATTATTATAGTGGCACTATCGAATTTGCGCCTAACCTGCCATGGAAAGGCATCATCCCCCTGGCTGCCATGTTCGAAGAACGTCTGGGTATTCCTACTGCCCTGACCAACGATGCCAATGCAGCTGCCATCGGTGAAATGACCTATGGAGCCGCACGCGGTATGAAAGACTTTATCATGATTACTTTAGGTACAGGCGTAGGAAGCGGTATTGTCATTAATGGACAACTGGTATACGGTCACGATGGATTCGCAGGCGAACTGGGTCACGTCATCGTAGACAAGGAAGGACGTATCTGCGGATGCGGCCGTAAAGGATGTCTGGAGACTTATTGTTCAGCAACCGGTGTGGCACGTACGGCACGCGAATTTCTGGTAGCACGTTCCGAGCCCAGCCTGCTGCGCAATGTCCCGGCCGAAGAAATCCAATCGAAAGACGTTTATGATGCAGCCGTAAAAGGCGACAAGCTGGCTCAAGATATTTTTGAGTTCACGGGCGACATATTGGGCCGTGCGCTGGCTAATTTCATTGCTTTCTCCAGCCCCGAAGCCATCATCCTGTTCGGAGGATTGGCCAAATCGGGCGATTACATCATGAAGCCTATCCAGAAAGCTATGGAAGACAATGTGCTGAACATCTTCAAAGGCAAAACAAAAATACTTCTTTCTCAACTGAAAGATGCTGATGCAGCCGTATTAGGCGCCAGCGCTTTGGGATGGGAAGTAAAAGAAAACTAACGAGTCGGTATAAACGACAAAAAACAATCAAAGCCGGATGGTACGTGATGTATCGTCCGGCTTTAATTTTAGATCCTTACAATTATAATTTATAGTAGAACAAAGCCTGTTTCCAGTGTCACGCAGGGTTGCAAATCAGCTTTTTCAATTACGCCGGATTACACATCCAGCATGACAAGCAAGACATTGGTCTTTTCGCAATATAACTGCATTGTTTGTAAGATTATTAATCTTACAGCGTGAAGATTAATAATCTTTCGGCATGAAGATTAATAATCTTACAAGCAAGGCAGCTATATCCGTTGTACGATGCAGCTATATTCATTCAGCCTCCCATGCAGTAGCATGTACCGGCGATATCAGTGTGTCTGGCTGAAGTACCAGCCGACGGGCCTCCCCTCTGATTTGTACATCAGGCACAAATGCTTCAGCCTCCTCTTCCGTCATCAGTCCTTTGACCGCAAGACGCCGGGCAATGACACGATAATATCCCAACTGATTTTCACGCAATGTGGCATCAGGATTAAACACCGAACGGAAATGTTTCGGCCGTGGAATGATGGATGCCAGGAAAATAGCTTCACTGACCGTCAGCTCAGACGGTTCTTTTTCGAAATAAAAACGGCTTGCCTCGGCCGCCCCATATACCAACGGTCCCCATTCGATAATATTCAGATAAACTTCATACATACGTTCTTTCGAGGTGAGATGCTGCGACTCGATAAGCCAGACTATCAAGGCTTCTTCCAGCTTGCGTGCAATATTCTTATGGCGATTCAGAAAAACATTTTTTACCAGCTGCATCGTAATGGAACTGCCTCCACGGGCAAACCCTCCTTTTTGTAAATCATATGCCAATGCCTCTTGGATAGCACCGGGATAAAAGCCATCGTGATAATAAAAACTACCGTCCTCGGATTGCATCACTGCCATCTGAAGCAAAGGGGAAATGCACGAAAGCGGACGGAAATGAGGATTTGACGGGCCAATGGCAAATGTACGCACAGGGGTGTCGTGCTCGTAAGCCGTATACTCGAACTCCGTGCTCATCCGTGACAAGTCGGTAGTCCCCATACGATGAATACGAAATCCGTGCCCACGAAGATTGGAAGAAAATTTCAAACTGTCAAGACAGTTGAAATCCACATCGGCATTCAGGTCATAACTCAATTCTCCTTCTACCTCCAAGCCCCGCAAATGACTGAACAGGGCAGAAGGAAGAGAAGCAAACAAATCTTGTGCCGGGAAAGAAGGACGATGAACAGATGCTGTGAAGTGCCATCTGTCGGTCTTGTCGGCACGCACGAAAGGATGAAACGAAAGGCGGTTGAAACGGACGGTAGTAGCACTATCCAATTCGAACGCACGTTCACCGACATGTACCATATATTCTACTTCTCCCTTGTCTAATCCAATCGTGTCGGGCGACAAAGCCTTGTGATGTATTTCCAGCCCACCCACTTCGGTATATCCGGTAAGAGTTTGATTGCCGGCCGAAAACGGTTCCTGTTTCATACTGAATGCCACTGAGTCGAATGCCACAAACGTCTGGTAATGCGGAAGAATATAAGGCACCACGATACGCTTTCCGGATTCAGCCGAAGCAATACTCCCTTCTATCAGGCGCGTCTTGCAGTCAAGTGTACCTGCTACTCGCCATTTCCCGTTCATCTTCTCTTCCGATACTGCGATTTCAGAAACAAATTTCCGGTCTTCCAATACAAGGTCCGGAATCATAAAAACGGTCTGAAGTGAATCACGCTCACCCATAAACGTAGTGTGACGAAGCGTAGCATCTTCGGGGAGCAAACGAAACAATGCTCCCAACGCTTGTTCTACCCGCCTGGCATAACCGATAGGAACAACATCTTCTGTTTCCTGCCCACGCGGCTCCTGTGGTATACGCTGAAAGAACAAATCGTAATTCGATTTACCTCCGCATTTGACAAACCGGCACGTCAAGCCATCGGTATGCATGCTTTTTACCGACAAATTTCCCTGCAACAAAGGTAAGAGTTCGAGCTCAACTTCTGCCGAACGGAGTTTCAACAACGTATCCCGATGCAAAGGAACCACACTTACCCCTTCTACCCGGACCGTAGCAAGTGAAGGCATCTTTAACGAAGCATACGCTATCCGAAGTCCATAACGGTCCGAATAAGTTTCTATCTTTCCCTTCACCACATGACGCAGCAAAGTGCCACGGAACAAAAAAAGTCCTGCTCCCGAAAATATCGCGAGCAAGACTATCACTATACCGATTCGCTTCAATATCATCATATTCTGGGTATCTTGTCAACTAATCACCCACAAAAATACATCATCCTCAGGTTCTGTGCAAGAGTCTGTTGCCTCTTTCTTTTGAGACATTCCGTTCCGGACGTTCCGGACGCGGACGTGTCTGTGGTTTACGGTTCGGATGTACAGGCTTGGCTATCGGATGTTTGCCGGGTTTATCCGTCCGTGATGGTTTTACATTCGGACGCCGGGGATGTGGTTTAGCCGGATGAGAAGGCCGGATGTCCGGACGATGCGCGGGTCTGTGAGGCTTCTCTGGACTCATTGCCGGATGCGGAGGACGATGCGCAGGGGTAAAATGATAACCGGGTCCAGAGGATGGACGCCTTGCCATAAAATCGTGCTTCCTATTATCGGGATGACAACGGAAATCTCCTCGATATATCGCATGATGGTACACCCTTGGGTAACGTTTCTGATAAAAACTTCTTCCGCCACAATGGTGCCGGCTATGTGCCCCACAATAAGTCAAGTAGTGTGCCGGACGGTCGAAATAAAAGAACGTACGATTGGGGTACATTTTGTAAACACGCAGATAACAGATATTGTTCATCGCATAAACCGGACGGAAAAAATAATCCAATGCCATAAACCGCACATACTCGGCACTGGACAAAATCCAGCGCAAGTCATCGTTCCGTTCGTCCAGATAACGATAATAAGCATCAAGCGCATATGACTCCGAACGTGCCATAGCGGCTACATACGGGTCGACGCAATGAAAAAAGTCGTAATTGACCTCGTACAGGTCGTTGTACTGTGTTTGGGTCAAATTCAGTTCAAACGCCATCCGGTCGGTAAGGAAGCGGGCATTGATGCGGATATCCCCCAATCCGGAAGCCATGGCCGATGATGTCAGGCAACAGATGACAAGGAGCAGGCTCCATATACATTTTTTTGTCTTCATATGGGTAACGGTTTAAATTTCTTGATACAAAAATAGGAGGATAAAATTCCTCCTGCAACAGAAAGTCCCCACACATTGGTAGGGACTTTCCTATTTGTGATAGGGATTTCAGGCAATTGGTAACCCGCGATATGCCGCTTCCAGTTGTTTCATCGCCCGTTCTACTACAGCACGTGGACAGCCTACGTTCATCCGCATGAAACCAATGCCTTCTTTGCCGAACATTTCTCCATCGTTCAATGCCAGCCCAGCCTTTTCTACAAAAAAAGCATTCAATTCTTTTTGCGGTAAACCAAGTTCCCGGCAATCCAGCCAAATTAAGTAGGATGCCATCGGACGCATAGCCTTTATCTTGGGCATATGCGTTTTCAGACATTCGTCTACATAATCGATATTACCTTGGATATAGGCGATACATTGTTCCAGCCACTCCGTGCCGTGCGAATAGGCAGCCTCTACTGCAAGGAAAGCAAAAACGTGTCCCATATCCAGTTCGCCTGCCTCCACGTAAGTATGAAAACGGTTCAATAATTCCTTATTATATATGATGACATGCGAAGCAGCCAAGCCCGGCATATTAAAAGCCTTACTGGGGGCCATAAACGTAACCGAATGTTCACGGGCTTCTTCCGAAATAAGTGCAAAAGGCACATGCTTGTAGGGAGGAAGCGTAAGGTCGGCATGTATCTCATCAGAGAATACCAGTACATTGTTTTCGGCACAGATAGCCGCTATGGCTTCCAGTTCCTTACGTGTCCATACCACGCCTCCCGGGTTATGAGGATTGCATAAGATAAATACTTTTATGTCTTTCGCCAACCGGCGAAACAGTTCCAAGTCCATCCGGTAATGCCCGTCTTTCAATACCAGCGGACACGTAATCAATTCGCGCCGGTTACGGGTCACCAGCCAGGCAAAAGGATGATAGACAGGAGGCATAATCAACACTTTATCACCCGGACGGGTAAAGGCATTGAGTGCCATCCCCAGCCCTGGTACAATACCTGGTACATAATGAAGCTGGCTTTGTTTCACCTCCATACCATAGCGTGCCTTCACCCAACGGATAATAGCCTGATAATAACTGTCCGGTTTTGCGGTATATCCTAACACCGGACACTCACAACGCCGGCGTATGGCATCAACAACAAAAGAAGGAGTAGCAAAATCCATATCTGCCACCCACATCGGAATTAAATCACTTCTTCCCCAAATTGCTCTCATGCCGTCTATCTTCTCGGCATCCGTGCCGCGACGGTCTATTTGTTCATCAAAATTATAAATCATACGGTATATGTTAGGTATCAGCCATTATAAAGACTAGAAATCAAACGTTAGGAAAGTTCGTTTACCGATTGGTCAGACACCGATATCAATCAGTGTCAAATCTTCCCCGAAAACAGCTCACAAAGGTAGCCGATTCTGATTATCTCCAAAATTATTTCAAGAAAAAGTTCATAAATTGTTTGTTTTTTAAAGAAAAGTATTACATTTGCACCCGTAAAGCTAACAAACTAACAAAACAAACGTATGAAAACATTTGCTACATACTTCTTCTTTTTCTTTTATTACTTTTACTTTAGCAATGAAGTGAAGCGGGAGTTTGTATGCATACGTTAAACGATAACAAACAAGAGAGAAAACCAAACTAAAAAATGATACGAAATCCCGCTTCCGAAACGAAGACGGGATTTTTTTTATTTAAAGCATTTTGAAAATGAAAAAAGTAGCCATACAAGGAGTCTTGGGCTCGTATCACGACATTGCGGCCCACAAATACTTTAAGGATGAAACCATCGAACTGATTTGTTGCAACACATTCGAAGAAGTGTTTGCCGAAATGAAGCAAGACGACAGCGTCCTCGGAGTGGTGGCAATCGAAAATACCATTGCGGGTAGCCTGCTCCATAACTATGAATTGCTTCGTGATAGCGGAGCCACCATCATAGGCGAACACAAATTGCGCATCAGCCACAGCATTATGTGCCTGCCCGGCGAAGACTGGGGCACACTGACCGAAGTCAACTCGCATCCTGTAGCACTGGCACAATGCCGTGACTTCCTGCAGCACCATCCGCAACTGAAGGTAGTAGAAACCGAAGACACCGCAGCCAGTGCACGAGACATCAAAGAAAAAGGGCTGAAAGGTCATGCTGCCATTTGTTCGAAATATGCTGCCGAACTCTATGGCATGAAAATCCTGCAAGAAGGTATCGAAACTAATAAACACAACTTCACCCGCTTTCTCGTGGTATGCGACCCTTGGATAGCCGATGATTTACGCGAACGCCCGAAGCTGAACAAGTCGAGTATCGTTTTCTCTCTTCCCCATAACGAAGGAAGCCTCTCGCAAGTTTTGTCTATCTTCTCGTTCTATAAAATCAACCTGACCAAGATACAGTCGCTGCCCATCATCGGACGCGAATGGGAATACATGTTCTACGTCGATGTAATGTTCACCGACTATCTGAGATATAAACAAGCTATCGATGCCGTAACCCCGCTTACCAAAGCACTTAAAATATTAGGAGAATATGCAGAAGGAGAATCAACTTTATAACATCCAGCCTGCCGACCGGCTGGCGAATGTAAGCGAATATTATTTCAGCCGCAAGCTGAAAGAAGTGGCACGCATGAATGCCGAAGGAAAAGACGTCATCAGCCTGGGCATCGGAAGCCCTGACATGCCGCCTTCGGAAGAAACCATCAACGTGTTGTGCGAGAACGCCAAGAAACCCGACGCGCACGGCTATCAGCCTACCGTGGGCATCCCTGAATTGCGCCGTGCCATGGCAGACTGGTACAAGCGCTGGTACGATGTAGACCTGAATCCGGATACCGAAATCCAACCGCTTATCGGCTCGAAGGAAGGCATCCTGCACGTGACACTGGCTTTGGTGAATCCGGGCGATCAGGTATTGGTGCCCAATCCGGGTTATCCTACCTATACATCCCTGAACAAGATACTGGGAAGCGAAATCGTCAACTATACACTCAGAGAAGATAATCACTGGCAACCTGACTTCGACGAACTGGAACGGATGGACCTGAGCCGCGTGAAGATTATGTGGACCAATTATCCGAACATGCCCACCGGAGCCAATGCCACCTTGGAACTGTATCAAAAGCTGGTAGACTTCGCACGCCGGCACAACATCGTGATAGTAAACGACAACCCGTACAGCTTCATTCTGAACCGCAAGCCCATCAGCATCCTGAACATTGAAGGGGCGAAAGAGTGCTGCATCGAGTTCAACTCGATGAGCAAAAGCCACAACATGCCGGGCTGGCGTGTAGGTATGATTGCCACAAATGCCACATTCATCCAATGGATACTGAAGATAAAGAGCAACATCGACTCGGGCACGTTCCGCCCCTTGCAGCTTGCCGCAGCGCAAGCATACCGGAACAGCGCGGAATGGCACGAGGAAGCTAACTATAACGTATATAGTCGCCGCCGGAAGCTGGCAGAGGAAATCATGCACGCCTTGGGCTGCACGTTCGACCCCGAACAAGTAGGCATGTTCCTGTGGGGGAAAATCCCCGACACGTATGCCGATGTGGAAGACCTGACCGAAAAGGTATTGCACGAAGCCCGTGTATTCATCACCCCCGGATTCATCTTCGGAAGCAACGGCAAGCGGTATATCCGCATCTCGCTCTGCGCCAAAGACGAGAAGCTGGCGGAAGCGCTCAAACGGATTCAAGCAATCATGTAATCAGATATGAAACGCAGATTAACGCAGATTTTCACAGATAATAATTTAAAGTTCTGCATTTTCTGTAACAATAAAAATCTGCGTTAATCTGCGTTTTAGCAAACTTAAACTTACGAACTCAAAAAAATCAAAAGATATGGAACTCGAATTACAACCCATCGAACTGGAAGGCGTATCGAAAGAACGTCCCGTTGTCATTGCAGGCCCCTGCAGTGCAGAAACAGAAGAACAAGTGATGTCAACCGCAACCCAACTTGCCAACAAAGGAGTCAAAATCTTCCGTGCAGGCATCTGGAAGCCACGCACCAAACCCGGAGGCTTCGAAGGAATCGGCGTGGAAGGGCTGGCTTGGCTGAAGAACGTGAAGAAGGAAACCGGCATGTATGTAGCTACCGAAGTAGCTACTGCCAAACACGTGTACGAATGCCTGAAAGCCGGCATTGATATCCTGTGGATTGGCGCACGCACCTCGGCAAACCCCTTTGCCGTACAGGAGATAGCCGACGCCCTGAAAGGCGTGGATATCCCGGTATTGGTAAAGAACCCTGTTAATCCTGACTTGGAGTTATGGATTGGCGCACTGGAACGCATCAACGCCGCAGGGCTGAAACGTCTGGCAGCTATCCACCGCGGCTTTTCTTCGTACGACAAGAAAATCTACCGCAACTTGCCTCAATGGCATATCCCCATCGAATTGCGCCGCCGCATCCCGGCTCTGCCCATCCTGTGCGACCCGAGCCACATCGGAGGCAAACGTGAACTGATTGCCCCGCTCTGCCAGCAGGCCATGGACTTAGGTTTTGACGGACTCATCGTAGAATCGCACTGCAATCCGGACAGCGCCTGGAGCGACGCTTCGCAGCAAGTCACGCCCGATGTACTCGACTACATCCTCAACCTGCTGGTCATCCGCAAGGAACACCAGACCACCGAAAGCCTGCACGAATTGCGCCAGCAGATAGACGAGTGCGACAATAACCTGATGGAGATTTTGGCAAAACGCATGCGTGTATGCCGCGAAATCGGTACGTTCAAGAAGGAACACAACATGACCGTCCTGCAGACCGGACGTTACAACGAAATCCTCGACAAGCGCGGTGCCCAGGGAAGCCTCTGCGGCATGGATCCAGAATTCGTAAAGACCGTATTCGAAGCCATCCACGAAGAAAGCGTGCGCCAGCAACTGGAAATCATTAATAAATAAAAGATTTACGATTTAGCGATTTACTATTTACAATTTAGGGTTTCAACAAGAATGAGACACAAATTACTAAATGATAAATCGCTAAATCGTAAATAGTAAATCGTAAATAAAAAAGATGAAGATTCTGATATTGGGAGCCGGTAAAATGGGCTCCTTCTTTACCGATGTATTGAGCTTTGAGCACGAAGTGGCTGTATTCGAAACCGACCCGAAGCGGTTGCGCTTCATGTACAATTGCTACCGGTTTACGAAAGAAGAAGAAATCGAGGCTTTCCGTCCCGAACTGGTCATCAACGCCGTAACCGTAAAATACACCCTTCAAGCCTTCAACCAGGTAATGCCGTTCTTGCCCAAGGATTGCATCATCAGCGATATCGCTTCGGTCAAGACCGACCTGCAGGCGTTCTACGAGCAATGCGGATTCCGTTATGTATCTACCCATCCGATGTTCGGACCGACCTTTGCCAACTTAGACCAACTGAGTTCGGAGAACGCCATCATCATCAAGGAAGGCGACCATCTGGGCAAGATATTCTTTAAAGACCTGTATCAACGCCTGGGCTTGAACATCTTCGAATATACGTTCGAGGAGCACGACGAGACCATGGCATACTCGCTTTCCATCCCGTTTGTGTCTACTTTCGCCTTTGCGGCGGTGATGAAGCACCAGGATGCGCCGGGCACCACATTCAAACGCCACATGGCTATCGCCAAAGGCGTATTGAGCGAAGACGATTACCTGTTACAGGAAATCCTGTTCAACCCCCGCACCCCGGCACACGTGGAAGGCATCCGCACCGAACTGAACGAGCTGCTGGACATCATCAGCAAAAAAGACGCCGGGAGGATGCGTGCCTATCTGGAAAAGATTCGAGGACATATAAAGTAATGTGGGAATGTGAAAATAAAGAATGTGCTAATATAAGAATGTGCAAATGTGCCAATTTCCGTATTAGCACATTTGCACATTTATACATTGTTTGAATTATCAGAAAATATAGCCTACCGAAATAGCAAAACTCATGTTCTTTGGAGAAATTTTATCACCATCTTCATCAATTACGTCACCATTAAATGGACAAATAAATCCGTTCTGTCCCGTTAAATTAATCAGATAGCGGTCTGCCAATTCAAAACCAATTCCGTATTGCAATCCAAGATCAAAGCGATTCATTATTGCATCACGTCCATCTTCTCCCGAAAAAAGTTTAGTATCTTCTCCACTATCCCAATGTTCCTTATTCTTTCCACCAAGCCCGATAGCAAGATAAGGACCTGCGTTTACAACAAATTTAACATTATCTGTAATGTTTGTTTTCCAAGCTCCCATCAGCGGTATTTCCAAATAAACAGGACGATACGTATCCTTGTATCCATCCTCTTTATATTTCCATCCTTTGGAAGAAAACATCACCCCCGACTTAAACGACCACATATCCGTGATGCTGTAATCCATACCGATACCTAAATTAAAGCCAGGCAATGCTTTCGAATCGTCCATCTTCGTCATGTTACTGAAGTTCACGCCAAACTGGGCATCCCAACGTACTTGTGAAAAACCAACCAAGGCAATCATTCCGAACAATACGGTTAACACTAACTTTTTCATAGCTCTTTTCTTTTTAAGTCATGACCCTTCCCTTAACAGGCCGAAACTCATTTATAATCTCTTTTGCCGGAAAGCGAAGGGATGGCTCCCTTTAGATAAGAACAGAAAGCCCACTTCCAGCAAATTAAACTAAGACAAAGTTAGAAAATTTTACGGAATATACAAACTTTTCCAAACATAGAGTCTGCCTAAAAGCCTTTTTTAATAACCATCGCAACATAAAACGATACTATCCGGAACAAATTAAGGACTATAATTTAACTTTCTTCTTCACCGCCTTCGATTCGTTCTGCAAGCGGTCGAGGGCAGTCACTACATAGCGGTACTTTGTCTTCCCGTCCTCATACGGAAGCTTATAGAAGCAATCGCGCGTAATGGTTACGATGTGCGAAGGGTCTTTCAGGTTGACATCTTCCTTATTCCCGAAGCGGTATACCACGTATTGCACCGCCTCATCCATCACGTCTTTGGCTTTCGGAGCCGTCCAGAACAGAATGTATCCGTCTTCGGTCCATACTGGTTTCACCTTGCGCACCTTTTTCGGAGCTTTATCATCCATAAACGGATAACGGGGCTGGAGGGCAGGATATTTGTGATAAACCTTTTCCAGCATGTCGCGATAATTACCCGGATTGTCCACCACAGCAGCGGCATACCACTGGCAACTTCCTCCGATGGCAGGAAGCGAGCGCTGCAACTGATACTTTGCCGGCATCTGGTTCAGACGAGGATTCTTTATATCAGCATTCGAAACCGTACGCATTACGTCTTGACCGATATACAACGGACGTGCAGCCGAATGCTTCGCCCACCAGCGCACCAAGGTGTCATAGTCTGCCGCCGGATGCCCGATTTCCCAATATACCTGCGGGATGTTGTAATCCACCCAGCCGTTGTTCACCCACAACAGTACATCGGCATACAGGTCATCGTAGTTCTGAAGCCCGTTCGTATTGCTTCCGTTCGGGTCTGATTTCTTGTTGCGGTAGATACCGAAAGGCGATACGCCGAACTTCACCCACGGCTTGCACTGGCGTACGGTCTCGTGAATCTCTTTTATCAATACGTTCACATTATCGCGCCTCCAGTCTGCCTTGTTTGTAAAGCCCCTTCCATATGCCGCAAAGCTGACGTTATCCGGAAAGTCCATGCCGTTCACCGGATAGGGATAGAAATAATCGTCCATGTGGATGGCGTCTATGTCGTAACGCGAGACAATGTCACGCACAATGCGGCAAATGTACTTGCGTGACTCGGGTTGTCCGGGGTCGAAATACAGCTGACCCGCATAGCGTACGAAAAGATTGGGATATTTATTATAGGGATGAAGCGGAGAAAGCGCCGTCGTGCCCTTGGTCTGTGCCCGGTACGGATTAATCCACGCATGAAGCTCCATGCCTCGCTTGTGGCACTCGTCTATCATGAATTGCAAAGGATCCCACATTGGAGTGGGTGCCTGGCCCTGTACACCGGTCAGGAAGCGGCTCCACGGTTCGTATGATGAACGATAAAGTGCATCGCACTCTGCCCGTACCTGAAAGATAATGGCGTTGATGCCCGCCTTCTTCAGCTTGTCAAGTTGGTTCACCAATACAGTCTGCATGGTCCGTGCAGGCATCCCCTGAAACTGTCCGTTTACACATTGTATCCATGCTCCGCGGAACTCACGCTTCGGATAGGCATTCTGTGCCGTCATCGCCTGCCAGAAGCACAGGCAGAAGAGGCAAGCCGCCAAGAAAAATTTCGCTTTCATTATTGTCTTTTCGTTTCAATGTTTTTAGTCGGGGAACAAAGATAAAGAAACTCTCCCAAATACGGATGGATTTCGGAAAAATAATACTCCGCAATATAGCTGCATCGTTTGTAAGATTATTAATCTTACAGCGTGAAGATTAATAATCTTTCGGCGTGAAGATTAATAATCTTACAAGTAAGGCGGCCATGCGGATTGTCGGACTAAGTTTTCGACTAAAAAATGACTAATAAATATTGCCGCCCGTGGAAACAAACTGTTAAAGTACCTTTTCTCCAAGTGGCTGAGACCCACGAAAAAAGATACTCCAGCCATTCTCTAATGGTTGGAGTATCACAACACAAAAACTAAACTAGACTTAACTAAACTATTCAATAAGAAGTTTCACAACTTCTGTTGTTATTATGTACACGGCAAATATAAGCCTTATATTTAGAAGCGGCAAACTTATCAAAAGAAAAACGCACTTATAGGGTGTTAAAGAAGATTAAAAACGAGAACAAGTTTAAACAATATGTTCGTTAACATAGTTTTGGAGCTCTTGCTTATAACTATCAGAGATCGGAATGTAATCTTTTCCGAAGACAATGCGTCCTTTGTCGATTATTTTTATTTTCTGCTTTTGGACGATAAATGAGCGGTGAACCCGTATGAACTGGCTTGCCGGCAGCTTTTCTTCCATGGCTCTCATGCTGATGAGTGACAGGATGGGTTTGTCTGTTCCTTCTACATGGATTTTAATGTAGTCTTTCAAGCCTTCGATGTATAAAATCTTGCTTAGTTCTATTTGTATCAGTTTGTAATCGCTTTTTACATAAATGTATTTTTCGGCTTGTGCAGAAGAGAAAGCAGTTTCGGCTTTTTGTTGGAGTTCGAACCAGTGGATGGCTTTGTTGACAGCTTCCATGAAGTCGGCATAGCTGATGGGTTTCAGTAGGTAGTCGAGTGCATTTACCCGATAGCCGTCGATGGCATATTGATTGAATGCCGTGGTGAAGATGATGCGGGTAGTATCGGATACCATACGTGAAAATTCCAGTCCGTTCAGATCGGGCATTTGGATGTCGAGAAACAAAAGGTCGACCGGATGTTCGGGCAATGACTTCATTGCCTGGATGGCACTTGAGTATGTACCGCAAAGAGTCAGTACAGGGGTCTTTTTTACATAACTTTCCAGCAGTCCTAATGCCAGAGGTTCATCGTCGATGATAGCGCAACGTAAGTTCATGTTAGTTTCTATTTTTAGAGTTATACAGAGTGAAATGGCCGGATGCTGATAGAGGACAGATATTCTTTGCCATCGTGTGATACGTGTCGTTCCCATTGGTAACGTCCGGGATAAATCAGCTCCAGGCGTTTGCTTACCTGTTCCAGCCCGATGCCAGACCCGCTTTTGTCTGTACGGGTTTTCGGGTAATTGCTGTTGCGTATGGTACAGCATATTTCTTCATCTGTTTCTGTGATAGTGATGGAGATGAAGCTGGGATGGGTAGGAGATATGCCGTGCTTGAATGCATTTTCTATTAAGGAAATGAAAATGAGCGGTGCAATGGGAGTCTGGCTTTCCGGCTTGATGTGGAATTCGGTTTCTATCGTTACCTGTGGGGAAACGCGTATGCGCATCAGTTCAATGTAATTCCGGATGAAGTCGATTTCCTTTATTAGCGGTACGAACATTTGCTGATTGTCGTAGAGCACATATCGCAGTAGTTTGCTCAGTTCCTGTACAGCTTGTTGAGCCTTGTCTGTATCGAAGGCAATCAGTGCATAGATATTATTTAAGGTGTTCAGCAGGAAGTGAGGATTCAGTTGGTTGCGGAGGTTTTTCAGTTCGGCTTCGGTGCGGCTTTTTACCGCTTCTTGCCGTTCGGCTTCAGCTTGGCTCCAACGGATGCTCATGCGGATGGCAACACTCAGTCCTGTTGAGAAGATGAGGCCTGCCATGTCGCGAAGATAAAAGATGTATTGTGGAGGAATCGGGCGGTTCAAGTCGGGAGGAGGTGGTGCAATCAAGTTATTCAGGTAACGTTGTCCCAAGGTCATGATAGCGATGATGACAAAGTTGGTCAACAGGAACTGTTTGGAACGTTCCCGGAAGAGAAGATAGGGTATTAACAGAAAATAGTTGAGGTAAAAGATGAAGAATGCCGAGGTGGGGAAGATGCTGTGGTGCATGAATTCTTTCCAGTTGATTGTGCCGTTGGTGCGTTGGGCGAAGAAAATCGGGAAAGCGAAAAAAAGTCCCCAGCAGATAATATGTATCAGTATCTCCAAGGTTCGGCGGGGTATGTCGGTGGTTTGTTTCATGGTGCTTTTGTAATTAAATGAACAAAGATGATGGGCAAGATTTCGAAAAATCCGGCTGCCGGGATGAACTCCTTGGGCAGCCGGATAAAGAAACCAAAGTTATGAAGAACAAAGTTATTTTAGACGAACTTTCACAAGCTCGGGCTAAAATCAAAATAAATGAATCACTCGTAGCGTAAAGCCTCTATCGGGTCAAGGTCGGCGGCTTTCTTTGCCGGATACCAACCAAAAAATACACCTGTCAACGTGCAGACCGCGAACGAGAGCAGTACGCTCCACGGTTGGATGAACACGGGCCAGTGGGCTACCGTCTTGATGACGAAGCTGGCTCCGCATCCCAATATGACACCAATCAGTCCTCCTGTGATGCTGATGAGAACGGATTCGATGAGAAATTGCGAAAGAATGTCTATGCCTCGTGCGCCGACCGACATGCGCAGCCCGATTTCGCGGGTGCGCTCGGTTACCGACACATACATGATATTCATGATTCCGATACCTCCTACTACCAGTGAAATACCGGCAATACAGGCAAGCAGGGTGGTCATCAGGTCAGTAGTGGTATTCAGCATCGAACTGAGTTCCTGCTGGGTACGGATGGTAAAGTCGTCATCGTCGGTGCTTTTCAGCTTGTGTTCGCGGCGCAAGACAGTAGTGATTTCGTCTACTGCTTCTTGGGTCATGTCTTCGGTCAGTGCAGAAGCAAATATGCCGCTCAAGTAGGTTTGTGCCAGCAAGCGTTTCATTACGGTGGTGTAAGGTGACAGTACGATATCGTCCTGGTCTTGTCCCATCGAGTTATATCCTTTTGATTTCAAGACGCCGATAACGCGGAGCGGAATCTTGTTGCAACGGATGATTTTACCAATGGGGTCCGTTCCGTCGGGAAACAGGTTGTCTACTATGGTCTTCCCTATGATGCAGACTTTTGCAGCTGTCCGTATGTCGTTGTCGCTGAATGCTTCGCCTTGTTCTACCGTGAGTTGACGTATTTCTAAATAATCATTGCTACATCCTGTTACAGAAGACGGGTAGTTGTTCGAACCGGCGATGAGTTGTCCCGATGAAGATACATTGGGGCTGATGGCGGCAAGATAGATGCATTCGTCACGCAGTTTTTCGTAGTTTTCCAGTTTCAGTGTCTGCATGGCTGATGGGTCTTGGCGTACGCCGCCGCGCATTTCGGCTCCGGGATGAATCATGATCATGTTCGAACCCATTTCCGAAATCTGCTGCTGGATACTTCGTTTCGAACCTTGTCCGATGGCAAGCATGGCAATTACCGATGCCACACCGATGATAATGCCCAGCATGGTGAGGAAAGCACGGAGCTTGTTGTTTGCCAATGCCCGAAGCGCTATTTTGAATAGGTTTGTTCCGTTCATTTTTATAAATTCTTTCTCGTGTTTACTTTGTTTTAAACTCGTTTATGGGCTTGTCGGAAATATTTTTTTATACTTCCAGACATGTGCCTGGACACGGACTTTTATGCTTTCGTAGCCCGAAACTATTGGCGAAAATCGTTTGTTTATGCATCATCATCGTTTTTGGGTAGTGCAGCAAGTGCCTCGGCTGCTGATAGGACGCGTTGATTTATGGTGTCTTCTATTACGTGTCCGTCGCGCAGGCGGATGTTGCGGCTACTGTATTGCGACAAGTCCGGGTTATGCGTGACAAAGATGATGGTTCGTCCTTCCGCGTGTAGTTTCTGAAACAGCACCAGAATTTCGAAGGATGTCCGAGTGTCAAGGTTACCGGTTGCTTCATCAGCGAGGATGACTGCCGGATTGTTGACCAAGGCGCGTGCTATAGCTACTCGTTGCATTTGTCCGCCTGACATCTGGTTCGATTTGTGCTCCAGACGGTCTCCCAGTCCTACGGCAATCAATGCTTCCACGGCTCTTCTTTTTCGTTCGGCTGCACTTACCGCGGGATTATACATCAGCGGAAGTTCCACGTTAGCGACTGCAGTCGTTTTCGGAAGCAGGTTGTAGTTTTGGAATACAAACCCGATTTTCCGGTTGCGCAGAATGGCACGTTGTGATTTACTCATTGTGCGCACTGAAATTCCGTCCAGATAATATTCGCCACTGGTGGGTGTGTCAAGGCATCCCAAGGTATTCAGCAAGGTTGATTTGCCGGAGCCGGATGTCCCCATGATGGTAACAAACTCTCCTTCACATATCTTGAACGAAATACCGCGCAATGCGTGGACAATTTCATCTCCCACCACAAAGTTACGCTTAATATTTTGTAATTCAATGACTGTTTTGCTCATTTTTTGAAAGAATTACGTTGCATCCGTTTATTTTTTGTCTTTTTTCTTGTCACTTCCCGGAGGCCCTGGCATAAACGGGCTGCGTTCGCCGCCTTCACTGCTTCCGTTCATTTCGGGCATTTCACTTTTTACGGTGGCTTCGGTTACTACTTCCGTGCCTTCGTCAATGCCTTCCACTTCTGTGTATGCACCGTCGCTGATGCCGGTTTTTACCGGATGTGCTACGAATGTGTTGTTTTCTAACGTCCATACTTTGTGTTCGCCGGCACAGTCTTGGATGGCACGTCCTCCTGCAATATCCTTATTCGGAGTGAAGCGCAAGGCTTTGGCAGGAACGGTCAGCACGTTGTCGTGTGTCAAGGTGTAAATAGTGACATTGGCGGTGAGGCGTGGCTTCAGTTTCAAGTCGGGATTGTCGGCTGTGATAACAACTTCGTAGGTCACTACCGTTGATTCGCTGCTAGATGACGAAGAACTGCTGGAACTGCTGTTCACGCTGCCCAGGCGTACTTGTTTCACTTTCCCCTCGAATACATCGTTGGGGTAGGCGTCGACGGTGAAGGTAACTCGTGCGCTGTCTGCTACTCCTGCAATGTCTGCTTCATCCACATCGGCTACTACCTGCATTTGGGTCAGGTCTGCAGCAATGGTAAAAAGAGTGGGGGTCTCGAATCCGGAAGCTACGGTTTGTCCTTCTTCTACATCTTTGCTGGTGACTATTCCGTTTATCGGTGATGTGATGGTGGCATACGATAAGTTTCTTTCGGCTTTTGCCAGTTCGGCTTCTGCTTGCTCGTAGCTGCTTGCGGCACGTTGATAGTCGTAAGTGGATAGTTCGTAGTCGGTATCGCTGATCAGTTGCTTTTCATGCAAGGTCTTGTTGCGTTCATACAGTTTTTTTTGGTATTCGTATTCGGCTTTTGCACCGTTATAAGTAGCTTGTGCTGATTGTAAATCACTTAGAAGTGTAACCTTGTCCATTTCAGCGATGATTTCTCCTTGCTTGACTATCGAGTTGTAGTCTACATAGATCTTGTCAATAATGCCGGATACTTGCGTACCCACTTCTACTTCAGTGACTGGCTCAATGGTTCCTGTAGCCGTGATAGAGTTGCTGACACTGCCTGTCCGTGTTTTTTCGGTTACTAAATCGACTTGGCTATTGGCTTTCGTTCCGCTTAAGGTCCAGCATACTGCAATAATCACTACGATGGCGATTGCCGCTATAATCCATGTTTTTTTCTTCTTCATATTGCTTGTTTTTTATAGTTCGATATTGTTTCCTGCATAAAAGTTCAGAAGTGTCCGGTTAAGTATCGCCATGTATTTGGCTTGTACCAATTGCTGTTTGGCACTTAGCAGGTTGTTTTTCTCTGTGAGTAGTTCCACGGTATTTTTCATGCCCAAATTGAATTGTTCGTTTACCATGTCGAAGCTGGTTTGGCTGCTTTTCACTTTGGTTTCGGCAGCAACATATTGCTGTTGTGCATTTAAGGCATCCAACCACAGCCCCTCAATGGTACTGTATAGTTCTTTTTGTTTGTTTATCAAGTCTAGTTGGCTGGTGTTGTACTGTAAACGTGCTTTCTGTACGTTACTTTTGTTTTGGCGATTGTCGAAAATAGGAATGCTGAGACTGATTCCTATCATGTTATTCCAGCCGTATTTCATTTGTTGTGCCCAGTTGTTTGTGCTGGCACTGTTGGTCGTACTCGAACTGGATGCTGACAGGCTGATGGTAGGATAGTAACCTGCCTTGGCGGCCGATATGCCTAGTTTGGCGTTTTCTATGCTTAGCCTGCTGCTTTGGATTTCAGGACGTATTGCCATGGCTGCTTGGTAGACATCGGTTTGACTGGGTAACATTTTCAGAATGTTTTCGTCATTCAGTTCGGGGAGGACCAGGTTGAATTCTTCACTACCGTCCAGTTCCAGTAATTGTTTCAGTTGCAGTTTATAGTTTCTCCACGTACTTTCTGCAGTGACAAGTTGGTATTGGTCATCGCTTACTTGAGCTTCCAGTTGTGCCAGATCGGCTTTCGAAAGGCTTCCTTCGGCAAACAGTTCTTGTCCTCGTTTGTAGGTGGCTTTGCTTACTTCCAATGTGCTTCTGTTTATTTGGATAGATTCATCAGCATAAAGAATCTGGATGAAAAGTTGTGTTATCTGTTCTTGCAAGGTGTTTTCGGTTTCTGAGACGGTCAGGCGGGCAATGTCGCGGTTGGTTTTCTGTTGTTTCAGATTATTTAGTCTCTGTCCTCCATTCCACAGCGTCCATTGTGCATTTAGGCTGTAATTGCCGTTGTATGTGGTCTTTTCGTCGCTGCTGATAATTTCTGTTCCGCTAACCGTGTTGCTTTGTTCTTGGTAAGGCCGGTTTACCACGTTGTGTCCTGTGCTGAATGACAGACTTGGGAATAGGCTGGCGCGTGCATCCTTGATGTCTATTTCGCTTTCTTGTAGCGAAATCTTGTTTTGTTGCAATTGGATGTTTTTTTCAAGTGCATAGTTTATGCATTCTTGCAGTGTCCATTCTTTTCCGTTCGAGTTTTCTTGTGCGTAAAGAGGAAGGGCAGCTGATAGAATCGTATATATGCAAGCCGTTCGTAGTTTCATAAATGTTATTTGTTTGGTTTTGATGTATGCAAATGTATGAATCACTGGGAAAAGGAACAAATGATATAGATTAACGGATAAATTCTACGGATAAAGACTTGCATTTTACCGATAAAAGGTTTTTCTTTGTAATCATTATAAAACTATATTATGATTAAAAGACAGATTCTTCGAGTTTGGACGTTTTATCGGGATGGTTTTCGTTCGATGACCATAGGGCGCACATTGTGGGTGTTGATTCTGATAAAACTTTTCATTATGTTCTTTATTCTGAAGTTGTTTTTCTTTCCGTCGTTCTTGAAAGGGAAGAGTCCCGAGGAAAAGCAGGATTATGTCGGGATGGAACTGGTGAACCGTTCGGTGGATAATTCATTAACTAAAGTGGATAATTCATTAACTAAATAAGATAGACGTATGTTAGCAAGTATTGACACCTCGATGATTGACTGGTCAAGAGCACAGTTTGCCTTGACCGCCATGTATCATTGGCTGTTTGTGCCCCTCACATTGGGATTGGCTGTGATAATGGGATTGATGGAAACCCTGTATGTCATTTCAGGGAATGAGTTTTGGAAGCGGACAGCCAAATTCTGGATGAAGCTGTTTGGAATTAATTTTGCGGTGGGAGTGGCTACCGGATTGATTTTGGAATTCCAGTTTGGTACTAACTGGAGTAATTATTCTTGGTTTGTAGGAGATATCTTCGGGGCTCCATTGGCGATAGAAGGTATTGTGGCGTTTTTTATGGAGGCTACATTTGTGGCTGTTATGTTTTTCGGATGGAACAAGGTCAGTAAGAAATTTCACTTGGCTTCTACCTGGCTTACGGGATTGGGAGCAACTTTTTCGGCATGGTGGATTTTGGTGGCAAACTCATGGATGCAATATCCGGTAGGCATGGCTTTCAACCCGGATACGGTGCGGAATGAGATGGTTGATTTCGTGGCTGTTGCTTTTTCGCCAGTAGCAGTGACTAAGTTTTTTCATACCGTCCTTAGCAGTTGGATGTTAGGAGCAGTGTTTGTGATTGGAGTCAGTGCCTGGTTTTTGTTGCGCAAACGGGAAAAAGAGTTTGCCATTGCAAGTATGAAGGTGGCTGCTGTAGTTGGTCTGTTTGCTTCGTTGGTAACGGCGATGACTGGAGATAAGTCGGCATATCAAGTGGCTCAATGCCAACCGATGAAGCTGGCTGCTATGGAAGCTTTGTATGATGGAGGCACACGCGAACCTTTGACGGTGGTGGGCGATATCAAGATTCCATTGATGTTGTCTTATCTGGCTACGCATGATTTTGACGGTTATGTGCCGGGTATTAACAATATACTTTTGGGAGGATATGCTTTGCCAGACAGTACAAAAGCGCTTTCGGTCGTGGAGAAAATGAAGAACGGGAAAAAGGCCATAGCTGCCTTGTCGGATTATCGTGAAGCGAAGCAGGAAGGTGACCAAGTTGCAATGGAAGCGGCACGCCAGGTCATTGATGAGAATATGAAGTATTTCGGTTACGGGTATATTGATGACCCTAACGATCTGGTACCTAATGTCTGGCTTTCGTTTTGGGCTTTCCGCGTAATGGTAGGACTGGGAATGTATTTCATTGCTTTTTTTGCGTTGATATTGTTTCTTGCGTGGAAACGGAAGTTGTCGAAAGTAAATTGGTTGCATTATGTTGCTTTGGCAAGCATTCCGTTGGCTTATCTTGCCGGTCAGGCGGGATGGATTGTGGCCGAAGTCGGTCGCCAGCCTTGGACAATTCAAGATTTGCTTCCGGTAAATGCGGCCATATCCAGATTGGAAACTGGTTCGGTCCAGACTACTTTCTTTATATTTTTGATACTTTTTACGGTATTGTTGATTGCTGAAATCGGCATCATGCTGAAAGCTATTCAAAAGGGTCCCGAAGAGGCATGAATGCATAGTTAAACGGATTAACTCATAAAAATAATTCATTATGGATTCTACATATCTATTCTTACAAAATTATTGGTGGTTCTTGGTTTCGTTGTTGGGAGCCCTGTTGGTATTTTTACTGTTCGTCCAGGGAGGAAATTCTTTGTTGTTCCGGTTGGGACGTACTGATGAAGAGCGTACGTTGCTGGTCAACTCTACCGGACGTAAGTGGGAGTTTACTTTTACTACATTAGTGACTTTTGGGGGAGCGTTTTTTGCTTCATTTCCTTTGTTTTATAGTACGAGTTTCGGGGGAGCATACTGGTTATGGATGATTATTTTGTTCAGCTTCGTTTTACAAGCTGTTTCGTATGAATTCCAATCGAAATTAGGCAATCTGTTGGGGAAGCGCGCTTATCAATATTTCTTGGTTATTAATGGAGTGGTGGGACCGGTGTTGCTGGGAGCAGCTGTGGCTACTTTCTTCAATGGTTCGAATTTTATTGTCGATAAAGCAAACATGACCGATAATATGATGCCGGTTATTAGCCATTGGGCGAATGGATGGCATGGATTGGATGCATTTGGTGATCCTTGGAACATTATTTTGGGCTTGGCGGTGTTCTTTTTGGCACGTTTGTTGGGTAATTTGTATTTTATCAACAATATCCGTGATGAAAAGCTGATACCGCGTTGTCGTCGTCAGTTGATTACAGATGCTGTTCCTTTTCTGATTTTCTTTTTGGCATTTGTAATTCGCACATTATTGAAAGATGGGTTTGCGGTGGATCCTGTAACTCAAATTATTGTGATGGAGCCGTTTAAATATTGGCATAATTTGCTGGCAATGCCTGTGCTTTTCGGCTTGTTCTTGGTAGGTGTGGTAAGTGTGTTGTTGGGTTTGATTAGGAGTATTTTGTCGCAAACCTACACCAAAGGTATTTGGTTTGCAGGTGTCGGTACAGTATTGACTGTATTGGCTTTACTGTTGAGCGTAGGATATAACCATACGGCATATTATCCTTCTACCGCTGATTTGCAAAGTTCATTAACTTTAGCAAATAGCTGTTCCAGCCAGTTTACACTAAAAACGATGGCTTATGTTTCAATTTTGGTCCCGTTTGTATTGGCTTATATCATATATGCCTGGAGAGCGATAGATCGAAAACCAATTACTTCCGATGAACTGAAGGAGGATGGTCATGCTTATTGATAGGTGGGATGAATTATGCATCAACTATAATTTTATATCTGCAATTAGAAGCTGTTTTGAATTTATCGTGCGATGATTTGGGATGAGTTTTTGAGGCATTTTCGCTTCTGTGATGAGGAAGATAGCGGGCTATCTGACGAAGAACAGGAGCGAAAAGGGCCAAAAAATCGCCCAAAGCACACACGAAAACGGATACATCAAGCCAAGAAAAACTTTTTGGAGAAATTCAAAACAGCTTCTTAGTTAATCTGGCTGAGTTGGAAACGCAGTAGTACTGCATTTGCCGATGAAGTATATATTCGTAGGCCGATGCAGTATATATTCAACCGCGTATGCAGTATATATTCATTTTTCAGGGGTATGTATTGGCTGTTTGCGGACATTCATTTGGTTTTATATTACGATGCATCTAATTTCGTTGAAGAGAACAAGTAGTTGCATTAACGCCGGTGCTGTATTTGATATTGCATCGGCGTCAATGTTTATAATCTTGTTTTTTCTTTGCTCTTTTCATGCTCGGTTTTCTGTTGTTATATATAATAAGGAGTATTGTTATTCTTACTAAGTTTTTTCCAGGTGTAAATATTTCCCTATATATCTGTGAATATCAGCATTTTGCATATTTCACATGAAAAAAGTTTCAAAAAAAGTTCTCCAGTTTCTTGCAGTTTCGGTAAAAAGGCGTACCTTTGCACTCGCTTTCCGAAAGGGACGCCACCTGAAAAGGTTGTGTAAGTCCCTGGTGAGCAAGATCTTTGATATGATTTGGA
>NZ_NFJA01000037.1:0-35029 GCF_002159615.1 Bacteroides sp. An279 | reverse complement strand
GCCATACAACATATTACAGGACGAATATTCTTAAAACTGATGAAAAATGGCTGAAACGGGTACTCATTAATATAATTATACGCGCGCGAGGGGCACACAGGACAAAAAAGACATCCCCACACATCCAGACGGACATAAGTGGTAAGGCAGGACCACTTATGTGAAACGGCAGGGGTACTTATGTGAAACGGGCAACCCACTTATGTTCATCAAAAGGCATGCTTGAATCTGGGAAATCCACAAGAATAATGGGACTATCAAAAAGAAGCCGGACCAAACGTACGGACATAAAAAAAGGAGTACCGCTGTACTCCAACCTTTGTTAACCTTAAATCTAATACTATGAAAAACACAGTACAAAGGTACGAACTTCTACGGAATATGCAAGCTTTTTCATAACAAATAGATGTTTTATAATACGTTTTAAGAAATTTGCCAGCATACCCTAAAGTTTTTAACAAATCTTTTTTACAAACCCAATCTAGCAGATATGTCCAACATCTTTTGTATAGGTTTAATGGCTTTTTCAGCTATCTTTCCATCAACCTTCACTTCCGGCCACTCATATTTCAACGTATTATACAGTTTTGAAAGTGTGTTCAATCGCATAAAATTACATTCGTTACAAGCACATGTACTATCTTCTGGTGGAGCAGGTATAAAATTTTTATCCGGACATTTTTTACGCATTTCATAAAGAATACCACTTTCTGTAGCTACAATAAAGTTTTTCTTATCACTCTCTACAGCATATTTCAATAGTCCGGCAGTAGAAGCTACTTTATCTGCTAATTTCGCAACCGGTCCTTTACATTCGGGATGCACCAGTATTGCAGCATCAGGATACTGCTTTTTCAGTTCTAAAATCTTTTCAACGGAAAACTTTTCATGCACATGACATGCACCATCCCACAGCAACATATCTCTTCCGGTTACAGAATTTATATAGTTCCCCAAATTCTTGTCAGGACCAAAAATTATCGGTTGGTCTTGAGGAAAACTTTCAACGATTTGCTTGGCGTTTGTAGAAGTTACCACCACATCGGTCAATGCCTTCACCGCGGCACTGGTATTTACGTATGAAATAACCACATGTTCGGGATGCTGATTGACGAACCGGGCAAATTCGTCTGCCGGACAACTATCCGCCAACGAGCATCCAGCATTCAAATCAGGAATCAACACCTTCTTGTCCGGACAAAGGATTTTCGCTGTTTCACCCATAAAGTGTACTCCACACATTACGATTATATCCGCATCGGTTTTAGCAGCCCATTGTGCCAATGCCAGACTGTCTCCTATAAAATCGGCTATTTCTTGTATTTCATCAGCTTGATAGAAATGCCCTAAAATAACGGCATTCTTTTCTTTACACAAACGTCTGATTTCGGCTTTCAAATCCATACCTTTGTCGATAGCTTCATCAGCATATCCCTTTTTCAACCATTCTTCTTTTTTCATATTCATATTTTTAAATCTTTTCTTTTTTAAGAAAATCTATGATTGTTATAATATCCCGTTGATAATGTTCGTAAAAATCAGGCAAAAATCTTGTTTTTTAAGTTATAAGTTCATGTTGTATTGCTATCAAGTGTTCATCAACAGGCTTATAATCTGATTATGCATTATTTATGTCTGCTATTCACTTACGGTTGATATGTGGCAAAGTTAAAAACTTTCTCTTAATGGTCTTGGTATTTTCTATTAAAAAATCTGTTTAAACCTGTGATGAAACTTTTCTTTTTCTTTTTTTGAAAGTTCGATTTCATCTGTCTATAAAGATTTATCCGAATAAACCAAGATAAAGTTTTTATTTTCTATGCATTCTTTTTTTACAGGTTTTCAACCGTTTTCAACTGGGTTATGAATATACTTTTTATCTTTGCATCATAATTCAGCGATTATGGGAACATTAAGAAAATTGAAAGTAACCGAAATGCACCGTCTGACGGTAGACGAATTTAAGGAATCCCGAAAACTTCCTCTTGTCGTCGTGTTAGACGAGGTGAGAAGTTTGCACAATATAGGTGCGGTATTCCGTACATCGGATGCTTTTTTGGTAAACAGTATTTATCTATGTGGCATTACGGCTACTCCGCCACATCCGGAAATGCATAAAACAGCACTTGGAGCCGAATATACAGTTGACTGGAAATATTTTAAAAATACCGAGGATGCTGTAAATGAATTGCATACGATGGGATATACTGTATTTGCTATTGAACAATGCGAGGGAAGTACGATGTTAGACAAACTGGTTTTGGAAACAGATAAAAGGTATGCTGTAGTGTTGGGAAATGAAGTAAAAGGAGTAAAGCAAGAGGTTGTGGATATGTGTGATGGATGCATCGAAATCCCCCAGTTCGGCACCAAACACTCTTTGAACGTGTCAGTTACAGCAGGGATTATTTTATGGGAATTTGCTAAGGAGTTGGCGAAGTGACATGCAGTTTGAACGCTGAAACACAGATACGTGGTTGGGATGATCTGTGTTTCTATAAACTTTATAATTGTCCGTTTTCCACCAGTACCACAACCCGTTCAGTCAGTTTGTCTTCATCTTCGGGATGATACTCTTTTTTCAGGCTGGCACCGAAGAGTGCAGCGAAAGTTTGGTAAAATCCTGCTTTGAAAGGTCCCATAAATGCTTTTACCAGTTGATAGGATGACTGGTTACACTCACGGTTCACCAGCTTTATCAACAGTTTCCCTTGCGAGAATGTTAGTTTCTTCATACGTGGAGTGTATTGCTCTTTCAGTCCTTTTTCTACTTTTTTGATATGGCGTTCGCGAGCTTTTTCATCGGGAAGCGTCATCAGGTATTCATAAGTTTCGATTACGGCACGGTTTACTTCTTTTGCCAATGGCAGGGTTTTTTTTACATCCCTTACCAGTTTGTTGTAATATTTTCTTTGGCGTTTGTTTTTAAAATGCAGTTCGGGGTAAACATAGATGGTTCTCAGCGTTATATGAGGTATAGTATCTCCGTTGTACACACACACAGGTACTTTGTACATTGAGGCAGTACCCGAATGTGTTTGTGCTTTGGTTCTCATCGCGAAAACCAAAAACAGAACCAGTGCTATGTAGAGAGTTTTTTTCATAATGCGCAAAAATAGAAATAATAATGACTTGTAGTTAAACCCGAATAGAGCTTATACGAAAAATTAACGTATTTATCTCTGTTGAAAACTTGTGAATACCATGTTGAAACGATTATTTATGTTTTGTTTATCAATTGTTTGTGTATTAACACCCTTGTTGGCACAATCGGACTGGCTGGAATGGAATGAAGACATAGCAGCTCCTGAAGAACTGGCGGGCTGGCAGGAAAAATATGAAGAGTTGAGCGAAATAGCTGAACATCCTTTTAATATCAATACCATTACTAAGGAAGAATTGGAGCAATTACCATTTTTATCCGACCGGATGATAGAGAATATCTTGTATTATATCTACAAATACGGACCAATGCTTACCAAAAATGAACTGTTGGGAATAGAGGGAATGGACTGGCAGACACGAAAGTTTTTAACCGACTTTATCTACATCGGACCATCTGATAATGAAAAAGATAGACTTAAATGGAAAAACTTGTGGAAATACAATAAACAAGAGTTATTAACACGTTTGGACATTCCTTTCAACACTAAGGCAGGGTATGCCGGTTACGATGAAGAAACCTTGGCTGAAAGTCCTAACAAACGGTATTATGGCGATCCGTTTTACCATAATATACGTTATCGTTTTCAGTATCGCAATCAGATATATATCGGACTGACCGCAGAGAAGGATGCAGGAGAACCTTTTTTCGTGCAATACAACCGGAAAGGATATGATTCCTATTCGGGATATGTATTTCTTTCCAATTTTAAACGTCTCAAGACATTGGCCATTGGTAATTTTAAGGCTAATTTCGGGTATGGACTGGTGTTGAACATAGGAAGTTTTACTTTAGGAAAAGGAATGATAAACCAGAACCGTTTCGGACAAGGATTTACCAAATATACTTCAGTGGGAGAAGGGGAGTACCTGCAAGGGATAGCTGCCACTTATCAACTGGGCAGACGCTGGAATGTATCTGCTTTTTATTCGTTCAGGAAGCAGGATGCACGTGTTGAAAACGGGTTTATAAGGTCGTTGAAAACTGATGGATATCATCGGTTGAAAAAAGATATGGAGAAGAAACATACGGTATCCAATCACTTGACTGGATGTAATTTAACTTATAATGGGAAATATACAGAATTTGGATTAACTGCTGTGTATAATCGTTTTAACAAGATGTTGAATCCTGATGCACGTGATTATAATTTGTATTATCCACGTGGAATGTATTTTTATAATGCAGGTGTTTATTATAAATTCTTTCTGAACCGGTTTACATTTTCAGGAGAGACTGCTGTAGATAAGCATGGAAAAGTTGCTACGCTTCATGCACTCTGTTATCAACCGGCTGTTCATACTAATATTTTACTTATTCACCGGTATTATGACAAGCGTTATCAGTCGCTTTATGGGAATGCTTTCGGAGAAAACTCGAAACTTCAAAACGAGACAGGAGCTTATTTAGGATTGGAAACCAGTTTTTTAGGACAGTTCAAGTTTTTGTGTTACGGTGATTTCTTTCATTTTTTCTATCGAAAGTATCAGGTGGATCGTGACCATACATCGGGATTCGACGGATTATGCCAATTAAGTTATTCACCATCAAATTCACTCTCGATGTTAATAAAGTATACTTATAAGAACAAGGCTAAAAACTATACTTCTCCTGATGAAACAAAGTTTGTATTGCCTTACGTAAGGCAACGTTTGCATTACCAATGTTCGTATGTGCCAAGTGCATATCTTTCGTTGAAAGGAGTGGGAGAGGGAGTGATGACTTCGTATAACGGGCGGGAAAAATCGAAAGGGGGATATGTGAGCGGTACGGTGAAAGGAAGTATTCCTCCAATTCCTGTTCAGGTATCATTGACAGGTACTTGGTTTCATACGCAAGATTATAATTCCCGAATCTATGTTTACGAACCCGGATTGCTCTATGCTTTTTCGATGAATTCGTTTTATGGCAAAGGTACCCGTATGGCAATCAACTTGAAATATACGTGGAAGAACCGTCTGATGATTCAAGCCAAATGGGGATGGACACACTATCAAGACCGGAACCGTATCAGTTCGGGTACTGAAGAAATACAAGGAAGTGATAAGGCGGACTTACAGGTGCAGGTGCGTTTGAAATGGTGATAAGCTGAAGATATATTACTTTGCCGTTTCAGTTATCTGTGCGGACGGTAGCAGTTATCTGAAGCTGCCTCTGAAGCTGTCTATGAAGTTATCTTCATTTTATTCGCATTCATCTGCATCAATCTGCGTTACTTATTGTATATTTGCATGCGAATAGAAACATGTGAAAGCTTATGTCTACCATCATTTATCCTTCTCCCATTTTCGGACCCATTCATAGCCGTCGGCTGGGTGTATCGCTAGGCATTAATCTTTTGCCCGCTGACGGGAAATGTTGTACGTTCGATTGCATTTATTGCGAGTGCGGATACAATAAAGACCATCGTCCTCATGCGAAACTTCCTACACGCGAAGAAGTGTACAATGCTTTGGAACGCCGTCTGATAAATATGCAGGCAAATGGTCCTGCTCCTGATGTCTTGACTTTTGCCGGTAATGGTGAACCTACGCTTCATCCGCATTTTAAGGAAATCATCGAAGATACCATTACCTTGCGTAACCGTTATTTCCCTAATGCCAGAATAAGTGTGTTGAGCAATTCTACCCAAATACATCGTCCTGAAGTGTTCGAAGCGTTGTGCCGGGTAGACAATAACATTCTGAAGCTGGATACGGTAGATACTGCTTATATTAATAAGGTAGACCGTCCGGCAGGTTCATACGATGTAAATCGCATCATTGAAGGAATGAAGGCTTTCCAAGGCAATCTGATTATCCAGACCATGTTTCTGAAAGGAAAGACTGATGAAGGCGAAGATGTAGACAATACTTCGGATGTTTTCGTTCTCCCGTGGCTGGAAGTAGTAAAGGCAATAGCTCCCCGTCAGGTGATGATTTATACAATAGATAGAGAAACGCCCGATAGTTTTCTTCAGAAAGCTACTCACGAAGAACTCGATCGCATCGTGACTCTCTTGGAACAGGCTGGTCTCCGGGCAAGTGCTTCTTATTAAATGAATCGGGTACGGTGGTAGAAAGAAACAAGGCATAAATCTGAAATCGATGAAGTAAAAGTCTTTTGCTTTGTGTCTGAACCGTATCCGACAAACGAAGATATGATGACAAATTGTAAATTCGTCATTAGTAGCATAGCATTTTCTTATTTCCAGTACTTTTGTGCTTTTCCTCTCTAGTAATTATCTTAATTCACCAGCATATTTTGTAGAAAAAATGTCTATTTTTGTGTAGTTTTCCCGTTGGTTGCTGCGTCTAATGGTTAAAAAACAACTTTTAAAGGATATGGAAACATTGGATACAACATTTGCGCAAATGGTGAAAGAGCATAAAAATACCATTTATACGGTATGTTTTATGTTTTCGAAAGATTCCGATGAGGTCAGTGACCTGTTTCAGGAAGTGCTCATCAACCTATGGAAAGGGTACAGTTCGTTCAGGCACCTCAGCAGTATGGATACGTGGATATGGAAGGTCAGTTTTAACACATGCATTTCTTACGAAAGGAAAAAGAAGAAACGGGCTGCTCTTCCGCTTGTCATGGACATCAATTTGTTTGAGGATAAAGATGAAGATGCCCGGCAAATCCGACGGTTGTATGACCGCATCCATCGGCTCAAGCCATTCGACCGTGCCATTGTTTTGTTGTGGCTGGAGAATATCAGTTACGAAGAAATAGGCGAGATTGTCGGGATTTCGGCTAAGAATGTATCCGTGCGCCTGTATCGTATCAAAGAAGAGTTGAAAAAAATGTCGAACCATTAAAAACATGCATCATTATGGAAAATCGTTCAGAGAGTTTCGAACTGGAAGATATGCGGCAGCAAATACAATTGCTGAAAGCTAAGTTGGAGAAAGAAACCATTGTCAGCGAAAAACTTATCAGGCAATCTACGCAAGACAAGGTTTCTTATATTGACCGGAAGAAGAAAACCGTTTATGTGTTGATTGGGTTTGCCCTTGTCTATTGCAACGTATATTTCATTCTGATGGGTTACTCGTGGATTTTTTGTGTGTTTACTTCTTGTTTCTTGCTGGTTGCCTGGTATTTTCAGCGTTATAATCATCGGGGAATCAGTGCGCAGGAAATAGCAGCTGCAAACTTATTGGATGTCAGCAAGGCACTGGTGCGCATGAATCGTTTGGGAGTAAGGTGGCTTTATTTCGGCATACCGTTTGCCCTTTGCTGGATTGCCTGGTTTATGGTGGAGAGTTACCCGAAAGTCGGAGGAGAAATTATCTGTTATGGCGGTACGGCAGGTTTCATTTTGGGAGCCATTTTAGGTGTGTCGCATCTTGTCAGCGTTCGTCGCAAGGCAAAAGAAGCTATCCGTGACATTGAAGAATATACTCGGATGAATTGATACAATAGACACGAAGACACATGGATGAAATATCCTTTGTGTCTTCGTGTTGGTGTGTTATTTTTTTATTTCACCCATATCACGCCACCTTCGGGTTGGATGGTTACTTTTACTTCGGCTGGTTTCTTTATCTCTTGTTGTTCCAGTTGGGGCGTACGGTCTTTTGCATCTGAGTAGAATGATACTTTATCGCCTTTCTGGCACATTGGAAGATTTAAGGTTAGCTTCAACGGTTCTTTTCCGGCATTGATACCGGCTATGTACCAACGGTCTCCGTGGCGGCGTGCCAGTACGACATATTTGCCCGGATAACCGTCAAGGAATACTGTTTCGTCCCAGGTAGTGGGTACTTCTTTCAGGAAGTCGAGAGCCAGTTGGGGAGCATCGGTCAGGTTGTTGGGCGTGATGGCAAAGTTCTGAATCGGGTTTTGGAAGAGAACCGCCGTGGCAAGCTGGAATATATCGGTAGTTTTGCGGGTGGTTCCTCCATCATTCGTGCGGTTGTAACGCTTGTTCAGGAAGGTGCCGCCAAATTCCATACAGCCTACGGTATTGCGGATAAACGGGTGCAAGCAGGCATTGAAAGCTTCCATATCATCGAAGTGTTGATTGAATATCAAGTTTTCCGAAGCCAGTACCGCTTCGCTTCCCACATAGTTGGGATACATGCGTTCCCAACCGCGCGGGAGGGTACAGCCGTGGAAGATAACCATCAGGCCGTAGTCGTCGGCATCGCTCAGAATGGATTCGTACAGGCGCATGGTCTCCTGCTTGTCGCCCCCGAAAAAGTCTACTTTGATGCCTTTCACGCCGATTTTCTGCATCCATTTCATTTCCTGTTTGCGCTCAATGGGGCTGTCCATCCGGTTGGTAGGTCCCTGCACGATGTCGTTCCAATAGCCACTTGAACTATACCATAAGAACAGTTCTACGTTTTTCGAACGTGCGTACTTTACCAGTTTTTCTATCCCTTCACGTCCGATGTTTGTGTCCCACCAGTTGTCTATCAGGGCATAGTTGAATCCCATAGCCGAAGCCAGGTCGATGTAGCGCACTTGGTCATCGTAATTGATGCTGGCGTCTTGCCATACAATCCAGCTCCAGGTTCCTTTGCCATATTTATAGGTATGTCCGGAAGTGAAACGGGGTTTTACTACGTCCCAGGGCACAGTAGTTTCCACGATTGGTTTCAGTCCGTCGCCTACCGTAATCGTACGCCAGGGTGTTGTACCCGGAAGTGCCAGTCCTGCCGTTGTTGTTCCGTTTCCGTTATTCTCTTCCGGCATAGGGAAGGCGATGGTAAACAAACCTTCTGTAGTGGCATCGCTCAGGTGTGAGGCACAATATCTGGCATCTACTCCGGTCTCGCTGACCAATGCCCATCCGTCTTCACCGATGCGGAACAGGCCGGGGAAGGTAAATCCGTGGCCATATTGCGAGCGGGTGGTCAGTGGGGCATCAGGTGTGTATTCTTCTTCGTAGCTGGGTTTGGTGCGTTTCCAGCCTATCATCGGGTCGCTTTGTGGCGTAAGGAAGGTGGTGGTATACGAAGGAAAATCGAACCCTGTTGTTTCGCGTTCGATGACGATACTGCCCGTATCGCCGTAACGGGGTATTTCGTAGCGGAAAGCTACATCGTTGTCGCTCACCCGGAAAGTCACGTCTATCGGTTTCTGCTCTGCATTCTGCAGGGTGACGGTCAGTTCATTGGCACGGTAGTTTACTTCCGATTGTTTGGTGCGGTCCATCCGGTAAGTTTCTTCGAGGGTGCGGTTTTTCTGGCTTATGTAAGTCATCCCTTGACTGAAGTCGCCTACATTGGATACGAAACCTAGCGGTGATTTTTCCAGCATGGTCTTGCCTTTGTAGGTTACAGAATAAAACGGGGTACCTGCTTCTACCGTAATGTCTACCTTGAGTTGGTTATCAGGACCTGATACGGTGGCTTGTTGCGCCCATGCCGGAGAGGTACCCAAGGCAAGGAGTAATAAAAATGCCTGTTTCTTCATCATGTTTCAATCTTGTTTTTACTGGTATTTGAAATAGGGCGACAAGTTATCAATAATTTTCCGGATATGCAAATCTGTTCTGCTTATACTGTTGCGGTATAGCTTTGTGCATTTTCTCACCACAGGTACACAGAGTCTTTTAAATTTTTCCTTTGTGGTACTCTGTGGCCTCTGTGGTGAATATTTTTGTTTTCGGCTTGCTTGTTTCCTAATAAAATTGTTCCTTTGTGTAAGAATGTGTTTTGAATTTCTACAAAAAGTTTTTCTTTATCATGATAAAAGAATTAGATTACAGCATCGTGCCGAAGAGGTTCGGGCATTGCCTGAACGGGAATTGCAAGCGCGCGGACAAGTGCTTGCGTTATCAGGTGACGAAATTCATTCCGGAAGACGTGCGTTACGTCTGCATGCTCAACCCCCAATGGAAGCAGACGGGAAAGAAGTGCACTGAGTTTCTTGATGATACGCCGGTGAAGTACGCTTACGGCTGGAGCAAGATGTTCGACAAACTGATGCACGAGAAGGCGATGGCGATAAAGAATGACTTGTTGTGCAGTTTCGGGAAAAATTTGTTTTATCGGCTGAAGCGGCACGAAAGGGCTTTCACGCCTCAGGCACAAGACTACGTGCGCATGGTATTCCGTAAATATGGCATCGCTGAAGAACCGGAATACGATTATTGCCAGTACGAATACACTTGGAAAAAAGAATGATAAGCTGTATGTATGCCGGTGCCTTTATTCACTAATATAAGTTCATCGGTGATTTTATATAATTGAAACTTTAGTTTTATTGCAATAAAACTAAAGTTTCAATGCAATAAAACTGGCTGAAACACTTATTGCGTGCGGAAAGCTTTCCTGTTGCGTGGGAGAATGCAATGCAATATAAGAAGCTGTTTTGAATTTCTCCAAAAAGTTTTTCTTGGCTTGATGTATCTGTTTTCGTGTGTGCTTTGGGCGATTTTTTGGTCCTTTTCGCTCCTGTTCTTCGTCAGATAGCCCGCTATCTTCCTCATCACAGAAGCGAAAATGCCTCAAAAACTCATCCCAAATCATCGCACGATAAATTCAAAACAGCTTCTAAGGGTTTTCACAAGCAAGTGCATGTCTCCGTGTCTTTCTCCGACATTTCCATCAGCTGATGGTAATCCCCATTTTCCGCATCAGGAAGCAGGCGTTCATGTTCTGTGCCACGCCCTCGCGCAGGCGGTAGGAGAAGGTCAGTTCGTTATCCTTGATGTCTGCTTCGAAGCAATAGTTGCGGATATATTCGGGGAATTGGTCGGCAAGTGTGCCCAATAGCAGGTCGTGGGTGGCGATGATGCCATCGGCTTTCAGGCGCATGAACTGGCGGATAAGGTCGAGCGAGCCTTTCTGCTTGTCGGCTGAGTTCGTCCCTTTCAGTATCTCGTCGAGGATGATGAAGAGTTCCTGTCCTTCGTCCAGCAGGTCGATGATGCGTTTCAGGCGTTTCAGTTCGGCAAAGAAATAAGATTCGTTGTCCGAGAGTGAGTCGGTGGTGCGCAGGCTGGTGATGAGTTGTGCAGGATAAAGCGTCAGGCTTTCGCAACACACGGGGCAGCCCATGCATGCCAGCAGGTAGTTGACACCTATGGTACGTAGGTAGGTGCTCTTTCCCGCCATATTGGCTCCGGTAATAATCAGGAAATAAGGGCGTGAGGGGATGGCAGCGTCATTCTTCACGCATTGGGCTTCGGGCATGAGCGGATGTCCCATGTTACGGGCGAGGAAGCAGAACGGTTCTGCGGCTATCACAGGATATGTGTATGCCGGATGATTGTAAGCGAACGTGCCGAGCGAGCAAAGCGCGTCGAGTTCGCCTACGGCTTCCAGCCAGCCCATGAGGTATTTTCCGTAACGTGCCTTCCAGCGTTCGATGCGCACGATTTGGTGGAGCTGGAAGAACATGCTTCCTTCTAAGATGACATACAGGAGCTGGTTGTTGCGCAAGTCGAGGCGGTCCAGTTCCTTCGAGAGTTGCGTCAGGGCTTCGGCGGGAGAATGTCCGTCGATGTCCAGCTTGTCGGTCAATTCACGCAAGGCAGGAGCTTGCCACGTTTCTCCTTTGGCAAGGGTTATCAGTTTGGCATAGCGGTTCAGGGTTTTCAGCTTCTTTCCGTAGCTTTCCTGTATTAGGGTTACCCGCTGGATAAGTCCGAAGCTGAGGATGACGAAGACGGTAAACATCATTCCGAACCAGCTGAGTGAAAGGATATTCAGCAATCCGAGCGCAAGCAGCAGGATATTGATGCCGGGTACAGCCCAAAGGCAGAGTTTTACCCACCACAGGTGTTGCAGGACAGATGGAGTCTGGCTCCAGCGGCTTATCTCTTCTTCATCGGAATCCGCGCCGCGGTTGATGGAACCGGTCACACGGAATGCTTCGCGGAACTCCATCCGCCGGCTCATGTCGCGGATGCTTTCCTGACGGGTTTCGATAGCGGTTTTCTCTGTCAGGTGATGTTGCATCCATGTGGCAAGAGTTTGTTTCCCGATATGCGTGCAGGTACGTCCGAGGGCTTGGAAGAGCGATTTGCGTCCGAAGAGGTCGAGGTCGTACGAGTAAGGATGTCCGGCATCGATGAACTCGCGCCCTTCGTCGAAAACCGAATAGTCGCCTTCCAGTCCTTTCAGTTCATCTTGATTCAGCTTGAGTTGGGTCTCTAACTGTTCCTTGCGGAAATAAAGCCGGTTGTGTACCTTGACCAAGATAAAAAAAGGCAGGAAGGTGCAGCACACGGTGAGCACTACCGCCCACGTGCCGGAACGATAAAACAAAATCAGTCCTGCAAAGCCTGCCACAAAGAGCAGGACGCGCAGCAGGCTGATGCGGTTAATCTGTGTCTTGGTTTGGGAAAGTTGTCGTAAAGTTTCGTCTATGCGTTGAGTGTACCAGGTGTTTGGAGCCATGGGGTGAATGAAGAATTTTTTGAATGAAGAATTAAGAATGAAGAATCGCTTCGCCCGCATAGGATTCTTCATTCTTAATTCCTCATTCTTCATTTAAATATTTTGCAATGCTTGTTCGAGGTCGGCGATGATGTCGTCTACGTTTTCAATGCCTACCGAGAGACGAATCAAGTCGGGAGCTACGCCGGCTTCTATCAATTGCTCATCACTCAATTGGCGGTGGGTATGGCTTGCCGGATGCAAGACACAGGTACGGGCATCTGCCACGTGGGTCACGATACATGCCAGCTTCAGGCTATCCATGAACTTCACGGCATCTTCGCGTGTGCCTTTCAGACCGAAAGCAATGACACCGCATGAACCGTTGGGAAGGTATTTCTGTGCCAGTTCATAATATTTGTTGCCGGGGAGCCCACAATAATTCACCCATTTCACCTTCGGGTTGGCTTCCAGCCATTCGGCAACCTTTTGGGCATTTTCACAATGACGGGGTACGCGTAAGTGTAAGGTTTCCAGTCCCAGATTAAGCAGGAAAGCGTTCATCGGTGAAGGGATGGAGCCTAGGTCGCGCATCAGTTGTGCCGTAAGTTTGGTGATGTATGCCATCTTGCCGAATGCCTTGGCATAGGTCAGTCCGTGATAAGACTCATCGGGAGTAGTCAGTCCGGGGAACTTGTCGGCATGTGCCATCCAGTCAAAGTTTCCGCTATCTACTACGACACCGCCTACGCAAGTGGCGTGTCCATCCATATATTTGGTGGTAGAATGAGTCACGATATCGGCTCCCCATTCGAAGGGGCGGCAATTGATGGGGGTAGCAAAGGTGTTGTCTACGATAAGTGGCACGCCATGCTTATGGGCGATGCGGGCAAATTTCTCAATATCGAGCACATTGATGCTGGGATTTGAGATGGTTTCACCGAACATACATTTGGTATTGGGCTGGAAAGCCTTGTCGATTTCTTCTTCGGGTGCATCGGCATCGATGAAGGTACATTCAATGCCCAGCTTCTTCAGGGTAACGCCGAAGAGGTTGAATGTGCCTCCATAAATGGTGGACGAGCAGACGATATGGTCGCCTGCCTCACAGATGTTGAACACGGCATAGAAATTAGCTGCCTGTCCTGATGAAGTAAGAATAGCGCCTACACCGCCTTCCAGTGCGGCAATCTTAGCGGCTACAGCATCGTTGGTGGGGTTTTGCAGGCGGGTATAGAAATATCCGGTATCTTTCAGGTCGAACAAGCGTGCCATCTGGTCGCTATCGTCATATTTGAAGGTTGTGCTCTGATAGATGGGCACTACACGGGGCTCGCCGTTCTTGGGAGTCCACCCTGCCTGTACGCAGAGGGTTTCTTTGCTTAATTTCTGTTCCATTATTTATGTCTATTAGTTGATTTCATTGCATTGTGCGCAAAAATAAGAAATAAATGCTGCACTTGTTGCGTTTTACGGAAAAAAAGATATATATTTGAGGTGAACAAAGTTTAAATGATATGGCAACAAAACTTACATACAGGCATGTGATGCCGGTGCAGATTCGTTTTAGTGATGTCGACCAGTATGGTCACATGAACAATTCGTCGTATTTTTCCATTTACGATTTGGCAAAGACATCGTATATGCGCGATGTGTTCGGTGATAAGGAGTGGAACACACTAGGTATCGTAGTGGCTAACATCAATGCCGATTTCCTGGCTCCGGTATTTTTCTCGGATGAGTTGTATATCGAAACTACAGTCATTCATTTGGGACATAAAAGTTTTACTTTGTTGCAGCGTGCCGTCAACAAGGCGAGTGGTGTACTGAAATGCCAGTGCCGTACGGTAATGGTAGGTTATGACGTGGCAACCAAAGAACCGGTAGAACTTCCTGATTCGTTCAAGCAGACCATTTGCGAATATGAAGGAAAGTCGTTGGAGGAACTTTCGAAACCATTGTAAATAGATTTAATAATGTGGGGAAACGCAGATTTTTCACAGATTAACGCAGATTGAAATTTTATTTCACTGACTATTGAATAAAAACATCTGCGAAAATCTGCGTTTCTAAAAAGAATAACAGACATGAAAGTAGCAATTATCGGAGCCGGCAATATGGGCGGAGCCATTGCCCGTGGGCTGGCACAAGGACATTACGTGCGGGTACAGGACATCACGGTGACCAATCCAAGTATGCCCAAATTGGAAAAGCTGAAAGTCGAATTTCCGGCAATACAGGTCAGTACAGACAATCACGAAGCGGCAGATGCCGATGTGGTGATTGTAGCGGTCAAGCCTTGGAAGGTAGAAGAAGTATTGAAGCCTTTGCGTTTGCGCCAGCCTCAGGTATTGGTATCGGTAGCGGCAGGGATGACTTTCGAAGACCTTGCCCACTTTGTAGACCCCGAAATGCCAATGTTTCGTATTATTCCGAACACTGCTATCTCTTTGCGGGCAAGTATGACACTGATAGCCTGCCGGAATGCATCCGAACAACAGACACTGACAATGTTGGACTTGTTCAATGAAATGGGGCTTGCCATGTTGATAGAAGAAAAACAGCTTGCGGCGGCCACTTCGCTTACGTCATGCGGCATTGCTTACGTGCTGAAGTATGTGCAGGCAGCCATGCAGGCAGGTGTGGAAGCAGGCATCCGTCCGAAAGACGCCATGAAGATGGTGGCGCAGACCGTAGAAGGGGCGGCACGTCTTTTGTTGGAAAACGAAGACACGCATCCGGCACTGGAGATAGAGAAGGTTACCACACCGGGTGGTATCACCATTAAGGGCGTTAACTCGCTGGAGCACGATGGGTTTACTTCGGCGGTTATCAAAGCCATTAAAGCAAGTATCTGATTAAAAAAAGGTTAAAGGAGTTAAAAGTCAATAGTAATGCATCTGATTTCTTAACTCCTTAACTCCTTAACTCCTTAACTTCTTAACTTCTTAACTCCTTAAACAAATATGAGAAACAACATTTTGATAACCATGGCTCTGTTGATACTGGTGGGGCTTGCGGTGCAAGGCATCTTCGGGATAGCTGCCGGCATACTGGTCTCGGCAATTATCGGTATTGTGTATGGTGTGGTGAAGAAAAAGAAACTGTTCATCAAGTGGTCGGTCATAGCGTTGGTTATCGATCTGGTCTGTATCATCGCCTTTTATCTCCGTTTGGTTCAAGTGATGTGATATCTGAATAATAACAACAGCATAATGGTTCGGGGAATTAGACATTGTTTCTTTCATAAAAGCTAATCATTTGCGACAAATTTGGCGTAATCACAAGGGGTATGCTGTGCAAAGGAGATATTCAGTATTTTCACCATATCCATCTTTACCCACAAGGCAACAAGCATTTCCGCGAGTATGCCATACCCGAATATAAATCATTGCTTACCGATGTAGGCAAAGATACTTTCATTGATTTGACTTACGAATGGCTGTTTGATAGGATAGAAAAGGTATTCAAGTCATGCAAGCACCAGGAGTGGGTGAAGTATCTGAGGAAGAGGTATCTCGTTTAAATCAAGATTTGTTGATGCTATCATTGGACACAGACTACGCAAGAATACACAGAGACAAATAAACAATGTGCTAATGTGAGAATAAATTAGCACATTGCCCTTATTATTCATTGGTACATTAAAATAGCGTCTGTGTGCCATGATATAGGCGAGTTACTTATAAAAATCTTCCGGAAGTACCATCTTTGGCAGAATTGTACAGATTCGAAAGTATTTTGCATAAAAGTGAAAGCCGGTGCACGGATTTGAAAGAACGTTGCAGGTTGTTGAAGTCGTTTTTGAGGGAGAACGGTTACTTTTGTCAAAAACGATAATCGCTATGAAACCATTTATTATCTATTCCCTCTTTGCCCCTGCTGCACTGATGGCACAGGAGCGACCCAATATCCTTTATATTATGACCGACCAGCAGACCGCTACGGCAATGAGCTGTGCCGGAAATGAAGAGGTGCATACCCCCAATATGGATCGGCTTGCCCAGAGGGGTGTGCGTTTCTCGAACGCTTATTGCAGCATGCCCTTGAGCGGTCCCTCGCGTTCGTCCATGTTTACGGGATACACGCCCGGTCAGGTGGGGCTGACCGAGAACGGGACACCCATGCCCGACTCTATTCGCACACGGACATTGGGCACGTTATTGGAAGAAAGCGGATACGAATGCGCATACGCCGGGAAATGGCACGCGCATACCAATTCCTTGCCGGCGAAGGAGGCTTTCGGTTTCGAGAACCTGCATGGGCATAACGATTTCGGATTGGCTGAGGCGTGTGTGGAATTCCTGCAGCGCCGTCCCAGGCAGCCTTTCTTCTTGGTTGCCTCTTTCGACAATCCGCATAACATCTGCGAATACGCGCGGCATCAGAATCCGCCCTATGCTTCGTTCGAAGAACCGGCATTGGAAGATTGTCCCGGCTTGCCTGCCAATTTTGCGGTCAATCCGTATGATGCCGACGCCCTGGCTTTCGAGCGCAGGCAGAACCATCGGCTTTATCCGACCGTGACTTTCACGCCGGACGACTGGCGTCGGTACCGCAATGCGTATTACCGCCTAATTGAAGCGGTGGACAAGGAAATCGGGAAGATTCTGGATGAGGTGGACAAGCAGGGCTTGTGGGAGAATACCGTGGTTATCTTTACCAGCGACCACGGAGACGGATGCGGCGCACACCAATGGAACCAGAAAACCGCCCTGTATGAAGAGGTGGTGAACGTGCCTTTCATCGTTTGCCTTCCCAGCGGGAAGAATGCAGGAAAAGTATTGCCCCAGTTTATCAATAACGGAGAAGACCTGATGCCGAGCGTATGCGACTGGGCGGAAGTGGAAGTGCCTTCGGGACGTCAGGGAGTCAGCTTCCGTGAGGTGGCAGAGGAGGGAGATACGGCAAAGGCGCACCGCCCGTACGTGGTGACCGAAACCTTCTTCGGAGAGACTGCAGGCACATTGGGCTGGATGGTGCGTACACCTTATTATAAATACGTCTTGTATGATACCGGAAAGAACCGCGAGCAGCTTTACGATATGCGTACCGACCGGGGAGAAATGCGTAATCTGGCAGTAGAAGAAAAGTATTCAACCATTGTTCGTGAGCATCGTGCCTTGCTTGACGAATGGATGCGTTGCCATCCGTCTGCAGCCACTCATTTCAAAGAGAAATATATTCCAAAGGATTAAAAGAACAGACATTTTGCACAAATTTAAAAATGTATTAGACAATATCGAACATTCTTTGCTGGATTTTGAATGAAAACAAAACATTTGTGTAAGCCTATCAGCGAAGTATTGGTTATTTTTGCAACAACGAAAAAAACAAAAACACCGATGAAGAAGACCTTTTATTTAGCATTACTATGGAGCGCATTCTTCGTAGGGGCGTCTGCCCAGACGAACATCAGGCTGACCGAAACCACCTTGATGCATGAAATGCGTGCCACTCCTTATCCGAAAGATAAGGCGGTGGTGGACGACCGTTATGTCTCTTTCCAATGGCCGCTTCGTGCCGATGCCAATATCAATGCGGATATACTGGACGGCATGGACGCGAAATCTGTACGTAAGGTGGACAAAACGACATTACACTATCAGCTTCGTTATGCCCGTGACAAAGAGTTTAAGAAAGATGTCAAGCAGGTGGAAACCCGCTGGCCTTTCTATAATCCTGATAAAGACCTTGCGCCCGGGAAATGGTATTGGCAATACGGCTATGTAAATGAAGCCGAGCAGGTAGAATGGCAAAGTACGCAGGAACTTACGGTGGGGGATAACCCGAAGAAGTTCTGTCCGCCTTCTTATAAGGAAGCCATCGCCAAGGTGCCTGCAACCCATCCTCGTATATGGGTGCAGAAGGCAGGCTGGGATGCGTTTATCGCACAGGCAAAGCCGAAAGCAGAATACCAATGGTATCTGGAGCGTGCCGATAAGGTGATGCAGACCCCGATGAAAACGGTGAAGGATATCAATACCAGTCAGGTGAAGAACCTCACGAACCAGATGCAAATCAATTCGTACCTTACCCGTGAGAGCCGCCGCATCATTGATGCCGAGGAAGGGAATACCGAGGCGCTGATTCGTGCTTACCTGTTGACGAAAGACCGGAAGTATGCCGATGAGGCTCTTAAACGTGTCTTGGAGATGACCGACTGGGATAAGGATAAGAATGTGAAAGGAGACTTCAACGCTTCGGCATTGCTTTCGCTTTGCTCCATGGCGTATGACTCGTTTTACGAGTTGCTGACCGACGCGCAGAAGAAAACCTTGCTGGATGCCATCCGGGAGAAAGGCGGAGCCATGTATAAGCACTTCAATAACTATCTGGAAAACCATATCGCCGAAAACCACATCTGGCAGATGACCCTGCGCATCCTGACAATGGCTGCATTTGCCACGTATGGCGATTTGCCTGAAGCCGCTACATGGACGGATTATTGCTACAATGTATGGCGGGCACGTTTCCCCGGGCTGAACAAAGACGGCGGCTGGCACAACGGCGATTCATATTTTACGGTCAATACCCGTACGCTGATAGAAGTGCCTTATTATTATAGCAATCTGACGGGATATGATTTCTTCAGCGATCCTTGGTATACCAACAACATCATGTATACCATTTACCAGCAGCCTCCGTTCTCCAAATCGGGAGGAAACGGCAGCTCTCATCAGAATGTAGGACGCCCCAACAGCATCCGTATCAGTTACCTGGATGCACTGGCTAAGCTGACCAACAACTCGTTTGCCGCCGACTTTGTGCGCCGCACGTTGAAGGTTGAGCCTGAATACATGAAGAAAGCGTTGCTGAACAAGCCCGGCGATTTGGCTTGGTTCCGTCTGCAATGCGACAAGCCGTTGCCCGAAGGTCCGGGATTGACTGCCTTGCCTTTCGGAAGAGTGTTCCCCGAAACAGGTTTGGCTTCGTACCAGACCAATTGGGACCGTGTAGGAGGCAATGCGATGTGGAGCTTCCGGAGCAGCCCGTATGGAAGCACTTCCCATGCGCTGGCGAATCAGAATGCGTTCAATACGTTCTACGGAGGAAAGCCTATTTTCTATAGCAGTGGCCATCACATCGAGTTTACCGACGTACACAGCATGTTGTGCCACCGTGCGACCCGCGCTCACAACACCATTTTGGTAAACGGTATGGGGCAACGCATCGGTACCGAAGGATACGGTTGGATTCCCCGTTACTATTGTAGTGACAAAATAGGTTATGTGTTGGGCGATGCTTCTAACGCTTACGGAAAAGTGATTTCTCCGCTGTGGTTAGAGCGTGGCAAGGTTTCGGATGTGGAATACACGCCTGAAAACGGTTGGGACGATGTGCCCCTCACCAAGTTCCGCCGGCATATCGTCAATTTGGGAAAGACCGGATTTATCTTTATCTATGACGAACTGGAAGCTTCAGAACCGGCTGATTATACCTTTATGTTGCATACTACGGCACAGCCGATGACGGTAGATACTTCCAATCCGCGCTTTGTGCATGTGCAAGGCTTGTCGGGACGGGGTGGCGCATCGGATGCTTACATCTTCTCTACCGGAACCTTGCAGACCGATACGACAAGCCAGTTCTTTGTTCCGCCGGTCAACTGGCTCCGTGCAGACGATAAGGGAAAGTTTAAGAAATACCCGAACCATTGGCACTTTACGGCGAAATCAGAAAAAGCAAAGGTATATCGCTTTGCCACGATTATCAATACGCATGCCTTGAAGTATCCGGCAAAAGACCCCGAAATCCTTTCCGACGGACGCATTAAGGCAGGAGGCTGGCTCATCAGCGTGAATGTCTCGGCAAGCGGAGCGCCTTCGTTCTTCATCCGCAGCACGAAAGACGATGTAAGCATTACGTATAAAGGAGAAGAAACCGTGGTGAACGAGAACGGGTATGTGACCACCATGCGTGACGTAGTGCCCGACTTGGAAATATAATTTTAGTTTTTGAGTTTTTTAGTTTTTTAGTTTTTTAGTTTGTAGAACTCAAAGACTCACAAACTTAAAAACTTAAAGACTCACAAACTTAAAAACTCAAGAACCCACAAACTTAAGAACTTAAAAAACTTATTTACAGCCATGAGATTAAAAATACGATTTTTACATACCTGCTTTACTCTTGCCGTAGCGGCGTTGCCCTTAGGGGCAATGGCGCAAGCGGTAGAGAAGCCCCGCATACAGACTTCGGCTTTACCCGAAGAAACTGCGGTATACAATCCTTCGGCGAAAAAGAATGTAGCACAGGCGAAAAAGAATGTGGCACAAACAAAAGAGAAGCCAGCCAAAGAGCAAGGCAAAGCCCGTGCTTCGGAAAAGCGCAAGAAAGACAAGAAAACCGTATCTGTTTCAGACAGACGTTATATGGCGCTGAAGACCAACATTGCTTACGATGCCATCGGTGTATTGAATTTGGACTACGAAGTGCAGGTGCATTCCCGCATGACGGTAGATATCCCAGTGATGTGGAGCTTGTGGGATGCGAAACCCGACAAGGCGTTGCGCATAGCCGCTATCCAGCCCGAACTGCGTTGGTGGATGGGGCAGGAAACCGGCAAAGGCCATTTCTTCGGCTTGCATGCCCATGTGGGATGGTACAATTTGAAATGGGATGACCGCCGTTATCAGGACACCGGACGTCCGTTGGCAGGAGCCGGATTGAGCTACGGGTATAAGCTTCCGTTGTCTGAACACTGGGGAGCGGAATTTACCGTAGGCTTCGGATATGCCAATATGAAGTATGATACCTATTATAATATAGACAACGGAGCGCAGATAGACACCCGCATCCGCCATTATTGGGGACCGACAAAGGTAGGTGCATCATTAGTATACCGTTTTTAAACGAACTTAAAACGAACATTCCATGAAAAGAAACAGACATATACGAAAGTTTTGGTCAGGCTTGCTGGCATTGCCCTTCCTGATGGCTGCCTGCACCTTGCACGAGGAACCCGAACTGACCGCCGATGGCGAGCTGGGTGTAGACCCGACAGAAGTGAATGTGGAAGTAAACCTGACGCTCGACTTGAACTTGCCCGAGCAGGGAAATGAAGAGAATAGCAGTGCACGGGTTTCTGCCAATACTGATTACCTGCACCGTTTCATTGTAGAGGCATACTTCAACCGCCAGCCTGTGGCAAGACAGGTGTTTGTAGAGAACATTACCGACCGCACGCATCTTTCTTTGCCGGTCAGCATGAAACTGCATGCCCGTTCGTACCAGTTGGTGGTATGGAAAGACTATGTAAGTGCCGAGACTCCCGAAGAAGATTTGCACTACAACACCCAAAGTCTGGTACCTGTAATCCCGAACCGTGCTTCTCATACGGGCAATACTGAATATAAAGATGTGTTTGTGGGCACTACATCCCTCGACCTTACCGCTTACGCTGACCAGTGGGGAGCGGTGGTCGAGCAGGATGTAACGCTCCAACGTCCCGTGGCACGTTACGAACTGATTGCCACCGATGTGGATAAGTTCTTGCAGCGCATAGCCGATGGTGAAGTCAATGGCGAAACGTTTACCGCGCGTATCAAGTATAGCGGTTATTTGCCGGTAGGCTATAACGCCCTCGATAATGTGCCTAAGCACTCGCTGATGTACATGCAATATAACACTTCGTTCGAATTGCCCGAGGAAGGTACTGACGAACTTCGTGTAGGGTTCGATTATGTATTTGTATCCAACGAGGAAGAAATCGATACTGTTCCGATGGAAATAGAAATCGTTGATGCAGATAATGTTACCATTGCCAATTCGGTAGTGAATGTACCTTGCGAACGGGGCAAGAATACCGTACTGACAGGAGCTTTTCTCACCACTTATGAGCAAGGGGGAGGTGAAGATCCCGATCCGGATGAACCAGGTGGAGGCATCGGAATCGATTCAGAATATGATGGGGAAATAGACATCATTGTACCCATGGATTGATAAACAGAAATACGCAAAGATAAAGTAAGAACTAATTAACCTAAAAAACATAGTAATAATCATTTAAAACCTTAACCACATGAAAAAGAGTTTTTTGTATTCGATGATGGCGATGTTTGCGATGTCTTTCGCATCATGTAGCCAAGAAGAGATTGTATCGACCGAAGCTAATGGTTTGGTAAGCGGTCCGGTTACCGTATCGGTAAACATTCCACAAAATAATCCCATTTCGCGTGCCATGCCGGAAGTAGACGGATTTACCCGCCGTTGTATCATGCAGTTGGTAGATGGCGAAGGTGCGGCTATCGCAGACCAGAAGTATGTTCAGGAAGTTACAGGTGACAATGTAACGTTCTCTTTTACTGCTCCGGAAGAAGCATACCAATGCGTATTTTGGGCAGACTATGTACAAGTAGGTGCTGAAGAAACGATAGAAACGGCTCCCGATTGGGTTTACAATACTACAGCATTGCCTGCTATTACTTATCAATCGAATCGCGACCGTCATTTTACAGATGCAGCCGATGCTTTCTGTGGTGTGTTGGATCCTTCATCAAGTACAAGTACGACACTGACTCGTCCGTTGACCCGTATTGACTTAGGCGCTGAAGATCCTGCTGAATTCGAGGGATATACTACGATTGCTGTAGGTAGATTCAATATTCCTGGAGGTTATGACATTTTCACTGGAACAACGAATACAACGACTGTACAAGAAATTCGTTTGGATGCACGTGCAATGGATGATGCGGAAGCCGGCGAATGGGCATCCCTCTTTGTTTTTGCTCCGGTAGATCAGACAGAGTTTGCAACATCTATGACTCTAACAGTAAGCGGTGATGGTGTAGATGATTATACAGCAACAATTGAGTCTTTGACGTTGGATGCAAACATGATTGTGGATATGGGCTTTACTCCGGGGGAACAACCGGGCAGTGAAATGGACGTAACGGTAAGTTTCGGTGATGAATTTGAAAACCAACCTGCTGAACCCGTTGACCCGAATGCTCCGCTTGCAGTAGGCGACTATATTAACGCCAATGGTGAAAAAGTAGCAACTGCTGAAGAAGCTATCGCTGTGGTATTCGCATTAGGAGGTCAAAATGATAACTCTACTTATGCAGAAGGTAAGACTGTAGAGGCATACGCCATGTCATTAAATAAGGCTACGAATCGTAACATAGTAGGTACTTATACAGATTTGGGTCTGGCAGTAACAGATGATGCTGCTAATGCATATGCTGGATTGGCTTTCAGTACTGCTATTGAAACGGCTCTAGGAACGGCAAGTGATGCTACAGCTTATCAGATGTTCAACTCATTCTTTAATAACAGTCTGGTAGAAGCTACAGCATCAGAAAACTTGAGCGAATGGTATATTCCTTCCCTTGCACAGCTGCAGGCAGCTTTGGCTACAACAAATGCAGACTTGATTGCTGCGCTGAAAGCTGCTTATACGGGTAATTACTATTGCGCATCTTCTACGGTAACCGCAGAAGGACTTCAGGGTATTATTTATAATATTACAGATGGAACATCCGATAGTCCTGAAACCATTGGAACAGGTGCTTCCGCTGTGGTATTCCCTGTAGTCACCATCTTCGAATAATCAAGGAATTGTTCATGGTATCATCGGACTCATACTGTAAACAGAGTTGGAATAGTGTTATGGTTCGTTAGTTAGTGCGTTAGAGGTTGTGTCTCGATACTTACCGGTGAAGTTATGCCGAGGGGTAAATGAACGGTTAATAATGAATGGAAACGAATCGGCGTGACCGATACGGGACGTTTCGGGAACACATTCTCTTTGCATGAACTTTCGGGCTTGGCTCGTAAGCAGGATTCATGGTCCGAAGAACCTGTATCCGATAACTGATGCACCTATGTTCGTATGCCGATGAACATAGGTGCATCTTGCTATATGCGGGAGATACCAAAACGCAGAGCAAAGGAACAATCCAGCCCGGAAAACCGGCTGCTACAATCCGGTAAATGAACTGCCCGTTTTGTAAGATTATTAATCTTACGGCTTGAAGATTATTAATCTTACAGCGTGAAGATTATTAATCTTACCGGAAACGCAGTTATACGTATATTATTGTGTTGTCCACTTTACAAATATTTATGTATACCATGCACGTATAGATTTGTGCATTCTGTGTAGCCGGTATTCAATGATGGCATCAACAAAAATGTACACTCTCATATCATTACGAACAGTAATTTCAACATTCTATAAACATCATGCAATGAAAAAAAACTTCTTGCCTTTCCGCTGCTACGTGCCGGTACTTGTCTTGGCGGTATGCTGGCTGGGATGCCCTGCCTGTTCCGATGAGGCGGTAGAGCCGGAGCCTTCCGTTCCGCAGCCCGAAACGACCTATCCCGATGCGTACCAGGACAAAGAGCGCACCCAGCCTTATCCCAAGACATCGAACGAACTGATTGTCAATCCCGCTCCTTTCCTTGTCCCTCAAGCCATGAAGACGGGCGAACGGCTCCAGTATGCCCTTTCGCGGACGGAAGATTTCGAAGATGCCGAAATCAGCGAGCCGCAGGACGGATGTATGTATAACCTCCACCGGGCGCTGGATACCGGCACATGGTACTGGCGTTTCCGGAGTACCGATGCCGAGGGTGCCAATCCCGGCGCATGGAGTGAGACGTATGCGTTCGAGGTAAAGGCAGAGACGCCGGTATTTGTTACTCCGCCTTTCGAAGACTTCCTGGAGAATGCTCCCCGTGTGCATCCCCGTCTGTATTGTTTCCTCAATCCGTATATCGGTGAGGCAAGGCAGAACGTGACATCTCATCCCGAATACCGCCAATTGACGGCGCGTGCCTCGATAGCGCTGGAGGCTGACTACGGCGCAATGAACCTTTATGCCGATGCCGAGACCTTGCGCCAGCATGCCACGTGGCTGTATCATGCGTATTATCTGACTCAAGACGAACGGTATGCCGATAAGCTGGTAGAGCTACTGGATGCGATGCTCGCCCTGCCTCCTACGGATACACAGCTCTTTACCGATAACTTTACGACCTCTGCCCTGACTTTGGCTCATGCCGCGGTTTACGATTTGCTTTACGAACGTCTGACCGCCACGCAGCGTTCGGGTGCGGAGGAGCTGATGATGCGTGCCCTGCGTCATTCGTATCAGGAGCAATGCGGTGTGGAAGAAAACCATATCTTCGACAATCATTTCTGGCAACAGAACATGCGTATCCTGACACAGGCGGCTTTCCTGCTGTATGACAAGGCGGAATATGCCGATGAGGCGCTTCCGATATTGAAGTATTATTACGAGCTTTGGACAGCACGTGCTCCGGCTTCGGGCTTCAACCGCGATGGCATCTGGCATAACGGGACGGGCTATTTCCCTGCCAATGTGAAGACACTTGCCTACATGCCTGCCTTGTTCTCTTACGTGGCGCGGTTCGACTTCCTGCAACATCCGTGGTACCGCAATGCAGGACGGGCTCTTGCCTACACCAATCCGCCCGATTCGAAGAGTACCGGCTTTGGAGACAACAGTGAGAATGGCGACCAGCCCAACCGGCTTACGGCTGCATTTGCCGATTATCTGGCACGCGAGACGGGCGATGCGTATGCCGGGTGGTATGCCGGTGAATGCCAGTCGCTGGTTCGGCAGGACTACGAATTACGTTTGTACCGCATGTGTTCCAACCGGACTTACGAGTCTGCCTTGCCCGAAGATGCTGCCAAAATGGTGTGGTACAGCGATGCCGGAGAAGTGTCGATGCATAGCCATTTGGGGGATGCCGGGAATGACCTTGCCTTGTCGTTCCGTTCCAGCACCTTCGGTTCGGGAAGCCATACCACGGCAAGCCAGAATGCGTTTAATTTGTTATTTAAAGGACACGATGTGTACCGCAGTACAGGCTATTACCAGGCATTTGCCGATGCGCACAACCTGATGTCGTACCGCCACACCCGTGCCCACAATACGATTCTGGTGAACGGTATCGGGCAGCCTTATTCCACCAAGGGATACGGAAGCATCGTCCGTGCGTTGGGAGGAAATCACATCAGTTATGCGCTCGGTGATGCCTCGCATGCCTATTGCGGCATCAGCGACGACCCGATGTGGGTAAACTATTTTGCCCAGGCAGGCATTACGCAGACACCCGATAACGGATTCGGTGAAACTCCTCTTACCCGATACCGCAGGCACGTCCTGATGTTGCATCCGCGTACGGTGCTTATTTATGATGAACTGGAGGCATCCGAGCCGGTTCGTTGGGACTGGTTGTTGCATAGTCCGGTCCGGTTCGACATAAACGAAGCAGAACAGGTGTTGAGCACTGCTGATGAAGCGGACGGTTTTTATGCCGTAACCCAATTGTTTGGCTCAAGCGAGATGGATATCACCCAGACCGACCAGTTTGCGGTGCCTCCTGCAACCGGCGGAGCGGAATACCCCAATCAGTGGCATCTGACGGCTTGTACGGACAACCAACCGGCAACACGCTACCTTGTCCTTATCCAAGTATGCGAAGCAGGCGAAAGTCCTTATATCATCCGCAGGGACGGAGATACGTTTACGTGTGGTGACTGGACGGTAGAAGCCTGCCTGAATGCTTCGGACAGTCCCCGGCTTGTGGTGCGTCATCATACAGAACCGGTAGTGTTCAGTTATGGCGAAGAGTCTCCTGTAATCGATGGTGTGCCTTATCTTCGGCAAGAAGCAAGTTCGTCATTGCTTTATGATGAAACCGATGGCGAATATCAGGTTATGGAAATGACTGACCGTGCTCCGATAGCCACCCGGAAGGGTTTTTAAACAAATTCGAAAGCGTTTTGCACAGGATTGAAATATTATTGTTGGTATTTGCAATTGTTTTTAACGGGAGAAAACGTAGAGTTCGTTTTCTCCCGTTATCTTTGCCGACAGATGAAAATAATAAAACTTAGTCATAAATTTAAAACAAATCGTATTATGAAAAAACCGAAAACTATGAAGGGCGTCTTGTTTGCCTTCTTCTTTTTCTTTGTCGGCATAGCGGTGGGATGGGCGCAAGGCTTTACCGTGACTGGTAAGGTAATCGACAATGAAGGCCTGGAAGTGATTGGAGGAAGCGTTACAATCAAGAATGCGAAAGGTGGCACCATTACCGACATGAGTGGTAACTATTCCATCCAAGTTAATGATGCATCAAAAGATGTATTGGTATTTTCTTACATCGGTATGAAAACGGTGGAAGTTCCAGTAAAAGGACAGAAACAAATCAATGTCACTTTGCAGCCCGACAATCAGTTGCTGGAAGAAGTAGTCGTAGTAGGGTATGCCACGATGAAACGCAAGGACCTGACCGGTTCGGTTGCTTCGGTGAAGAGTGAAGAGCTTACCAAGACACCTGTATCAGATATGGCACAGGCAATAGCCGGACGTATGGCGGGTGTGCAGGTAATACAGACCGATGGCCAGCCGGGTGCCGAGGCATCTATCCGTGTGCGTGGCGGTATCTCCATCACGCAGAGCAACGAGCCTCTTTACGTTATCGACGGATTTCCTACTGAAGACGGTATGTCGAGCCTTGACCCTGCCGACATTGAAAGCATCGATGTCTTGAAAGACGCTTCTGCCACCGCTATCTATGGTGCACGGGGTGCGAACGGTGTTGTATTGATTACGACTAAGAGTGGAAAGGACGACGGAGGGAAGGCTACCGTAACATTTGACGCATACGTGGGCGTGCGCAAACTTGCCAAGCAACTGGAACTGCTCAGTACCGAAGAGTTCGTACTTGCCGATTACGAACGTACGATAGGGTGGGCTACCGACCCTGCTGTGCAGATGCCTGCCTGGCAGAACCTTTATGGAAGTTTTCTGGAAATACACGAAAATTATGCCAACCGTGGACTGGACTGGCAAGACCTGACCATGGGCAGCACTACCGTTACGCAGAACTACCGTGTGGGTGTGAACGGTGGAAGCGACCGCATCAAGTACGGCATGGCATACAGCTACAATAAAGACGAAGGCGCGATGGTGTATAGCGGAAGCGAACGGCACAACTTGTCCTTGAATGTAGACGGAAAGGTAAATGATAAGTTGCGCGTAAATGCCCGCTTCCAGTTCGACCAGCGTAACATCTGGGGTGCAGGTGTTGCCGGAAACGGTACGACCGAGAACGGAAGCTCGACCGATGCGCGTTTCAACAAGATGGCTCAAATCCTGCAATACCGCCCGACTATCGGTATTCAGGGAAGCGATGAGGAATTGCTGGCAGGGCGAGACCCGTTGCTGGTAGACGAGCAAGGCAATGTGGTGCAGAATCCGCTGGTCAATGCTGCCGAAGAAAAAGACGACCGCGAGATACGTACCTTGCAGGCAAACGGAGGCTTTACCTATACCTTCTTCAAAGGATTCACGTTCCGTAATACCACCGGTATGCGTTACCGTACGCAACGCCGGGAACTCTTCTATGGCGATGAGTCGATTATGGGATTGCGTAACGGCATTTACGGAAGCATCCGCAATACGGAGGACGGAAGTTTCTCTACCTCGAACGTGTTTACTTTCGACAAGCGGTTCCAGAAGAAACACCACCTCATGGTGCAGGCAGGTCAGGAATACGTGCATCGCTGGGAACGTTATGTATTGACCGAAGTAGGTAACTTGCCCACCGATGAGTTCCAGTTGAACGATATGGGCTTGGGTACACCGACCAACTCGGATAGTTTCCTGAACGATGACGATAACCTTATCTCTTTCTTTGCCCGTGTCAACTACGACTTCAAGGACAAATATCTGTTCAGCGCGACAATGCGTGCCGACGGTTCTTCCAAGTTCAGCAAGGATAACAAGTGGGGCTATTTCCCTGCCGTGTCGGCTGCATGGCGTTTGGGAGAGGAAGAGTTCATCAAGAAACTGAACATCTTTTCCGACCTGAAGTTCCGCATCGGTTACGGTCTTGCCGGAAACAACCGTATCGGAAGCTACAATAGTCTGGCGTTGCTTTCTTCGCTCAATACGGCGATGGGAGGACAGCTGGTGCCGGGTTATGCTTCTAACCAGATTCCGAATGAAGACCTGAAATGGGAAGCCAACAAGACTTTCAACTTAGGACTCGACTTTGGCTTTTTGGACCAGCGTATCACGATTTCGCCCGAGTTCTACATCAACCGGAGCAGCGACCTGTTGCTAAGTGCTCAATTGCCTTATTCTTCGGGTTATACCACGATGATGGTGAATGCCGGCGAAACGAAGAATGTAGGTGTGGACCTGACCATCAATACGGTCAACATCGCGAAGAAAGACTTCAACTGGACCACTACGCTGACCTTCTCACACTATAAGAACAAGGTGTTGGAACTGACCGGCGAACAGGTGCAGCTGTATGAAGCCCAGTTCGGGTACAACCAAAGTACGCACCGCATTGCCGTGGGCGAGCCGTTGGGACAATTCTACGGCTACGTGACCGAAGGTCTGTATCAGGTAAATGATTTCATTTATGATGCCGCTACACAGACGTATACGCTGAAGGACGGCGTGGCTTCTTCCGCCAATCAGATAGGTGTGCAGCCCGGACACTGGAAGTTTAAGGATTTGGATAAGAACGGAATCATTGACGAGAACGACAAGACCGTTATCGGCAATGCCACTCCGACTTTCTACGGCGGTTTGAACAATAACTTTACCTACAAAGGTTTCGACCTGAGTATCTTCCTTACGTATAGCTATGGCAACGATGTGCTGAATGCTACTAAGTTGATAAACAGTAAGGTGGGGCGGCAAAACAACAATGCATTGGACGTCATGAACAGTTCCAACCGTTGGATGACCGTCAATGCACAAGGCGAGGTGGTGACTGACCCCGATGAGCTTACGGCGATGAATGCAGGGAAGACGGTGGCTTCGTTCCGCGACAACGAAGAGGGGGACAAGTACATTCACTCATGGGGAGTAGAGGATGCTTCGTTCCTGAAGCTGACCAACATTACATTAGGATATAGTTTCCCCAAGAAGCTGATTACGAAACTCGGACTGAGCAAGCTGCGTCTGTATGCTACGGGATATAACTTGGCGACATGGACACCGTATAGCGGATTCGATCCCGAAGTGTCGAACATGCGCAGCCCGTTGACTCCGGGTGTGGATTTCGGCGCTTATCCGCGCAGCCGTTCGTTTATCTTCGGTGTGAACGTGGCATTCTGATTTAAGTAACAACAAATATGTGTCAGTTTAGAAACACAGATTAACGCGGATTTCCGCAGAGTATAATTTTAATAATCATTTCAATTTGTGTTAATCTGCGGAAATCTGCGTTTCTTCTTTGTACACTTTAATTTCAAATCTTGACGTAAAATGAAAAAGCATATATTCTATATGGCAATGGCGGCTCTTTCGCTGGCCGTCTTTTCCTCTTGCGAGGACACACTGACAGAGACTCCCGATTCCAGCTACGATAAGGATTCGTTCTTCGAGTCGGAAGCCAACGCCGATATGGCGGTGATGGGCATTTACAGTTCCATATCCGACTATCGCCACTATGGATGGTACGAGATGGCGGGGCAGGCATCCGATGATATGTATTACACCTCCCGTACCCATTCCGACAATACGATACACGATATGGTGCACTATCGGGTCACTTCCACTAATGAATGGGTAGAATGGCTTTGGCAATTGAAATACCAGGGCATCGACCGTGCCAATATGGCGATAGACGGTATTGTGAATATGCCCGGGTATGCCGAGAGCGAGAACCTGCAGGAGCTGGATGCCGAAGCCCGTTTCTTGCGTGCTTTCCTGGCTTTCGACCTGATAAAGTATTGGGGCGATGTGCCGTTCAAGACTACTTATACGTCCAATTATGAGGACGCTTTCGGCGCACGGGTAAGCCGCGAAGAGATTTACGACCAGATTATCGAAGACTTGAACTTTGCCAAGGAACACCTGCCATGGGCAGATGCAAGCTCCAGCCCCGAACGGGCAACACAGGGAGCGGCGCGAGCCATGCTGATGCGTGTCTACCTGCAACGTGCCGGCTATAGCCTGCAAATGGACGGGCAGATGACCCGGCCGGACGATACCAAGCGTGCCGAATACTTCAATGCCGTGATTAGCGAATGGGAAGCCATTCAGGCTAACGGGTATCATGATTTTTATAGCGGAGGTTATGAACAATTGTTCCGTAATTTTTCGCAAGATGTGCTGAACTCGCAGGAAAGTATCTTCGAAATAGCTTTCTTCCACCAGCAGGGAGCACGCAACGGTGGAGCGTGGGGCATTTACAATGGTCCTTCGGTAGCTGAAGTGCAGGGAGTGCCTACTTCGGAGATGGCGAACTACATGGGACGTGCCAACGGGTTCTTTATTGTGGTGCCCGAATGGCGTGACTTCTTCGAGGAAACCGATGTGCGCCGCGATGTAAGCATCTGTACGTATCGTTTCATTTGGAATACGGACAGCATGAAACACGTGAAGCAGGAACGTAATGCCGGTTCGTGGTATCCGGGCAAATGGCGTCGCGAATGGATGCCTACCGAAACATGGAACAAGAACATGAATTACGGTGATGTGAATTATTGCGTGTTGCGCTATGCCGATGTGGTGCTGATGGCGGCGGAAGCTTACAATGAAACAGGGAATACCACCGAGGCGTGGAACTTGCTGAACCGCGTGCGTGCCCGTGCAGGGGCTACGGAATATACCGATGCCAATTATGAAGAACTGATGGCAACCCGTAAGGCGACACACGACCTGACCTTCATCGATGATGGTTCGGCACAAGGACGTTTCCGTACGGCACTCTATTGGGAACGTGGCTTCGAGCTGGCTTTCGAAGGAGAGCGCAAGTTCGATCTCATCCGCTGGGGCGTGTTGGGAGATGCACTCCGCCTGTTCGGTTCGCAAAGCTCGGTCAACCGGGGTACGAATGCCGCTTATCCGGCATACCAGAACTTCGTGGACGGCAAGAACGAATTGCTCCCCATCCCGTTGGTAGAAATACAAAGCAACCCGAATTACGAAGGAAAGAATAATCCGGGATACTGATATAAATGAAGAATGAGGAATTAAGAATGAAGAATGCCATACGGTCAACGTGATTCTTCATTCTTCATTCTTAATTCTTTATTTTAGTAGGTTTCATATAAGTTTTACTGTTCGGCGGAAGCCTTGTCTTTTTTTGATGAGGCTTCTGTTGGTTTATTACAACAACAATGTTTGAAACGCAGATTCACGCGGATTCTTTTGATTTACTTTTTTTCGATTTACGAAGTACGATTTAAAGCTCAAATAGTAGATAGTAAATTGTCAAATCGTAAATTAAATTTACTATTTTTCGATTTACGAAGTACGATTTAAAGCTTAAATAGTAGATAGTAAATTGTCAAATCGTAAATTAAAAGAATCTGCGATAATCCGCGTTTCTTTAGAATTGCTATACCTAACCACATACATAAAAGAAATGAATACAATCAAAACCATGAAGACTTTTTGCCTGCTTTGCCTTTGTCTATGGGCAAACCTGATGCGGGCACAAGTGCTCGACCGGAGTGCTTTCGAGTTGCTGAACCTTGACTATCCCGGTCTGGAGAAAGTAAAGACGGCTTGCGATGCGGGCGATACGTTCCGTGCCGCCGAAGAATTGTTGGCGTATTACCGCTCGCGGACGGGTGTGTCTACGCCCGACCTGGACTTGGAACATCTTTCGCTCAGCGAGCGCGAACGTGGCTGGGCGGACGATGCGCTGGAACATACTTTCTACGTGCACGACGGATACCAGCCTCCGTTCAATTACGGGAAAGACATCGACTGGCGCTATTGGCCTGTGCAGGACAATGAATTGCGCTGGCAATTGCACCGCCACAAATGGTTTACACCCATGGGAAAGGCTTACCGCCTGACGGGAGACGAGAAGTATGCCCGCGAGTGGGTGCTTCAGTATGCCGACTGGATAAAGAAGAACCCTTTGGTGGAGATACCAAAGGCACTTTATGAGTTGCAGGACGATGCCGAGGGCGAGGCGGAGAATGTGCGTTTCGCCTGGCGTCCGCTGGAGGCGAGCCACCGCTTGCAGGACCAGATTAACCAGTTCCTGCTCTTCCTGCCTTCGCCTTCGTTTACGCCGGCTTTCCTCACCCAGTTCCTAAGCAATTACCACCGCCATGCCCTGCACGTGATGCGCAACTATTCGGCAGAGGGCAACCACCTGCTTTTCGAGGCGCAACGGGTGCTCTATGCAGGGGCTTTCTTTCCCGAATTTAAGGAAGCTGCAGGATGGCGCAAGAGCGGCATCGATATCCTGAACCGTGAAATCAAGAAGCAGGTTTATCCTGACGGAGGGCAATACGAACTGGACTTGCATTACCACCCGGCGTGCATCGACATCTTCTGCAAGGCATTGCGTATGGCGGACGTGAACGGTTTCCGGTCGGAGTTCCCGCAGAGCTACACGAACACCATTGAGTCGATGATTGTGTTCTACATGAACCTCTGCTTCCCCGATTATACGAATCCTTGCTTCAGCGATGCCAAGCGGGGCAGCCGGAAAGGGGATATTGCCCGATACAAGGCTTGGGCGAAACTCTTCCCCGACAATGCCCAAATCCGGTATTTTGCCACCGAAGGAAAGGAAGGGCTTCCGCCTGCCAACCTCTCGAAAGGCTTCCTCGATTCGGGCTTCTTCGCCTTCCGGAACGGGTGGGGGAAGGATGCCACGGTGATGGTCATCAAAGCCGGACCGGCGGGAGAATGGCATAGCCAGCCCGATAACGGCACGTTCGAGCTTTGGGTGCAAGGCAAGAACTTGTTCCCCGACTCAGGTTCGTATGTGTACGAAGGCAATGAGGAAGTGACCCGCCTGCGCAACTGGTTCCGCCGCACCGCTTCGCACAATACCCTGACGCTGGACGGGAAGAACCTGGAAGACCGCGTATCGCACACGAAAAGCTGGCAACCCGAAGGCGAGGTGCAATCCTTGGTCACCGAGCACGAGAGTTATAAGGGATTGACTCACCGGCGCACGTTCTTCTTCATCGAAGGTTCGTACTTCGTGATAGTAGACGAGGCACTGGGCGATGCTACGGGCACCGTCAATCTGAACTGGCACCTGTGTGACGGAAAGGTGAATATCGACCCCGAACACCTGACGCTTTCGTCTGCTTTCGAGGGCGATGTGCAGGTCAAGCTCCAGTGCTTCGCACCCCGCCATACCGTGCTGAAGGAGGAAGAAGGCTGGTATTCCACCGCTTACCGCCAGCGCACCGAGCGTACCTCCGTATCGCTGAACACCCCGAAGGCATCGGAACCCTTGCGCTACATCACCGTCATCTGTCCCTACCGCTTACCCGAAGGGGAACCGAAGATAAAGGCACGCTTCGCAGGGGAGTCTCGCATTGAGGTCTCGGTAGACGGGCAGAAGCGCACGCTTGCTTATTGATAATTCACCACAGAACACAGAGGCACACAGAGGAAAAAAAAATTCTGTGTGCCTCTGTGTTCTGTGGTGAATCTAATTAATTCAAGTTTCGCAAGTTCAACTTGCAGCTTTTAATCTATAAATGTCGCAAATATGTTTCATATCTTCCTCCCTGTTGATGATAGCCTGATAGATATCTTCGTCAGTC